>JAHFVB010000440.1 GCA_023264755.1 Mycobacterium sp.
GCGGTGCGCGTGTCGGTCGTGCTGTCCATCGTGGTGCTGGTCGTCACCGGGCCGGACTGGTTGCGGCAGCACTGGATGGCGACCGCGGCGGTGCTCGGGATCGCCTTGGCCTACGCCGCCTTCCTGATGACCCGCCCTCAGTTCGAAGTGCGTCGGACCCGCTATTCGTGGCTGGTTTCCGCGGTGGACGCGTCGGTGACGCTGGCCGTCATCGGACTGACCGGCGGGGCCGCCAGCCCGGTGGCGGTGGTGCTGGTGCTGGCCGTCATCGCGTCGGCGACCCGGCTGAACTTCGTCGAATGCCTGGTCCTGGCGGTCCTGCTGGGCGCCGCCTACGTCCTGGTGGTGCTGAGCTCCGACGGTGCGCGCGACGCCACCCTGTCCCATCCGGTGCAGGGGCTGTGGTGGGCGCTGTATCTGGTGTTCGTCGCGGTGCTGACCGGTGGGCTGTCGCTGCTGGTGGAACGGGAGCACCGATCACGGGTGCGCGCGCTGGTCGAGGCCGAGACCGAGCATGCGGCCGCGGAGGAGGAACGCGATCTGCGGGCCCGGCTGCTGCGCTCGTATGAAACCCAGCAGGAGGGGTTGCAGGTGCTGCTGCATGAATTCCGCACTCCAGTCGCCTCACTGGACGCCCTCGCCACGGCGTTGACCGATCCGTCGGCGCCGATGTCGCCGGCGGATCGCGACGCCGCGCTCGGACTCACCGGCCGACATGCCCGCCACCTCACCGACATGCTCGACGCGCTGGCCGACGTCGCCTTGAGCCGCCGGCCCACGTTCAGTTCGGGCCGGGTGCGCCAAGTCGACGTCGCGGCGCTCGTCGCCGAGTCGGGCGATGCGGCCGGTGTCCGACCGCCACGTTTGCGGGTGACGTTGAGCGGAGACCTGTCCGAGGTACGCGTGGATGCGCAGGGGCTGCGTCGGGTGCTGACCAACCTGCTGGAGAACGCGGCTCGGCACGGCCGCGGCCTTCCCATCGACGTCGAATGTCGCAGGGCAGCACACCAACTCACCATCTCCGTCCTGGACCGCGGTCCCGGGGTGGCCCAGGAGCAGCTCGGTGAGCTGACCGAGAAGTTCGTCAGCCTCAGCGACCGGCGCGGCACCGCCGGCCTCGGACTGTGGATCGTGCAGCAGATCGTCGACGCGCTCGGCGGCACGTTGACGTTCTCTGCGCGCGAAGGCGGGGGACTGGCCGCGACCTTCCACGTGCCAGTCGACTGACCCGGCCCGCACGGCCCAGAAGCTGGCCCGGCCGGACCGGTGATTGGCCCGCACGCCAGACCCATTCGGGCGCCTTGGTCCCCACCATGGGCTTAACCACGCCGTGCGCCGAGCCGCACGGCGTGGACCCCGCCGAAAGGACCCTGATGACCGCCGCCGTCACCACCACCCACCGGGACATCGACCTGTCCGCCCGGTCGTTCTGGGCGAAGCCCCCCGAAGAACGCGACCGGGCCTTCGCGGTGCTCCGCCGCGAGAATCCCGTGCCGTGGAGCAGGCCGGCCGAATCCGACCTGCTGCCACCGGAACTGAACACCAAGGGCTTCTGGTCGCTGACCAAGTACGAGGACATCCGGATGGCCAGCCGCCACCCCGAGCTCTTCTCGTCGGCCCAGGGCGTCACCATGGAGGACTTCGCACCCGAAGCGGTCGAGATCGCCCAGTCGTTCATCGCGATGGACGCACCGCGGCACACCCAACTGCGCGGCATCACGATGGAGGCCTTCAAGCCGAAGAACGTGCGTCGTCTGGAGGGCTGGATCCGTGGCCACGCCCACGACCTGGTCAGCGAAATGGCTCACCTGGGTGAGGGGGACTTCGTCCAACTGGTGTCCGTCAAGCTGCCCGGCCGCATCTTCGGCAGCTTCTTCGGACTGCCGGAGGGCGAGCTACGCGACAAGGCCGTCAACGCCGCCCAGCGACTGGTGGGGTGGACGGACCCACGGATCCGCGGCGAGCAGAGCGAGTTGGAACTGTTCATGGGCGGCGTCATGGACCTTCACGCGGTGGCCTCGGAGTTGATCCCGCAGCGGCGGGCCAACCCGGGAGATGACCTGCTGACCTGGATGGTGCAGGCCGAGTTCGACGGCAACAAGATGACCGACGACGAACTGCGGGCCTTCTTCGTTCTGATGGGCGTCGCCGCCAACGACACCACGCGGCACGCGTCGGCCCACGCCATCGCCGCCCTCTCGAAGTTCGAGGATCAGCGTGCGCTGCTGGTCGAGGACGTGCCAGGTCGGATCGACAGCGCGGTCGAAGAGGTGCTGCGGTGGGGTTCACCGCTACTGAACATGTGCCGCACCGTCACCCAGGACGTCACCGTGCGCGGCTCGGAGCTCAAGGCGGGCGACAAGGTGGTGCTCTGGTACTACTCCGGCAATCGGGACGAGGACGTCTTCGCCGACCCGCATTCGTTCGACATCATGCGGAACCCCAACCCGCACATCGCCTTCGGCGGTGGCGGACCGCACTACTGCCTGGGCGCGGCACTCGCGCGCACCATGCTGAAGGCGTTGCTGACCGAGGTCTACACCCGGATCCCGGACATCTCCGCCCCGCAGCCCGAGTTCACCCTGGCCAACTTCATCAACGGCATCAACAGCCTGCCCGCCACCTGGACCCCCGAAAGCCGCTGACCCGAGAGGAACTCGAGCATGAAGTCGAGAATCGTCAAGACCAAAGCTGCGGTTCTGTGGGGACTACACCAGAAGTGGGAGGTCGAGGAGGTCGTCCTAGAAGGGCCCAAGGCCGCCGAAGTGCTGGTGAAGTTGACGGCCAGCGGGCTCTGCCATTCCGACGACCACCTGGTCACCGGCGACATGCCGATGCGGCTGCCGGTGGTCGGCGGGCACGAAGGAGCCGGTGTCGTGGTCGAGGTCGGCCCCGGCGTCACCGAGGTCGCCGAGGGAGACCCGGTCGTGCTCAGCTTCATTCCCGCGTGCGGGAAGTGCGCGCCGTGCGCCAAGGGGATGAGCAACCTCTGCGTGCTCGGCGCCGCGATCATCGGCGGCCCACAGCTCGACGGGACGTTCCGTTTTCACGCCAGAGGCCAGCAGCTGAGCCAGATGTGTTTACTCGGGACGTTTTCCGAGTACACCGTGGTACCCGTGGCATCGGTGATCAAGGTCGATGCGGGCACGGCGTTGGACACCGCCGCGCTGGTGGGCTGCGGGGTCACCACGGGCTACGGCAGCGCCGTACGCACGGGGGAGACCGGCGCCGGCGACACCGTCGTAGTGATGGGGGTGGGTGGCATCGGCGTCAACGCCATTCAGGGCGCCCGAATCGCGGGTGCTCGCCACGTCATTGCGCTCGATCCCGTCGAGTACAAACGCACCCGGTCGCTGGAGTTCGGCGCGACCCACACGGCGGCCGGGGTTGAGGAGGCTCTGGCTCTGGTGGCCGAGTTGACGCGGGGCGAGCTGGCCGACGTCTGCGTGGTGTCGACCGACGTCGCCGAAGGCGCGTACGTAGCGCAGGCGCTGAGCCTGGTCGGCAAACGTGGCCGAGTCGTCATGACGGCGATCCCGCATCCTGGCGACACCACGGTCGACATGTCCCTGTTCGACCTGACGTTGTATGAGAAACAAGTCCGCGGCTCACTTTTCGGCTCGTCCAATCCGCGCCACGACATTCCGCAGATGCTCGAGCTGCATCGCTGCGGACAGCTCAAGCTCGACGAGTTGATCACCCGTGAGTATGCCCTGGAAGACATCAACCAGGGCTACGAGGACATGCACGACGGCGCGAACCTGCGCGGCCTAATCCGGTTCTGAAAGCGAGCAATCCATGACGGTCCCGCACTATCGAATGTATGTCGACGGCACGTGGCGCGACGCCCCGACGGCGCTGGAGGTGCGCGCTCCCGCCACGAACGAACTGATCGCCACCGTCGCCCAGGGCGACTTGAGCACGGTCGACGAGGCAGTGGAGGCGGCCCGCGCGGCGCACGCGGCGGGCACCTGGCGGTCGATGACCCCTGGCGAGCGCGCCGACCTCATCGACGCGATCGCCGACCGGTTGGCCGCCCGCAGCGACGAACTAACGGTGTTGCAGGTCAAGGAGAACGGGGCCACCGTCAAAGCCGCAGGCGCCTTTCTCATCGGCTACGCGATCGCCCACCTGAAGTACTTCGCCGCAGTGGCCAGGACCTACCCGTTCGAGACCACCGGGCCGCTGATCGAAGCGCCCACGTTGGCCACCGGCCTGATCCGTCGGGAACCGGTCGGCGTCTGCGCGGGCATCGTGCCGTGGAACTTCCCGCTGTTGCTCGCGGTGTGGAAGCTCGGTCCGGCGTTGGCGGCGGGCAACACGATCGTGTTGAAGCCGGACGATCAAACACCTCTCACGCTGCTCGAACTGGCCAGGGCCGCAGCTGAAGTCGGGCTCCCCGCGGGGGTACTCAACGTCGTCACCGGGCCTGGCCCGATCGTCGGTGCGCGGCTCGCGGAGCACCCCGACGTACGCAAGATCGCGTTCACCGGGTCGACGGAGGTCGGCCGGACCGTGTTGCGGGCCGCCGCCGGCAACGTCAAGAAGGTCACGCTGGAGTTGGGCGGCAAGGGGGCCAACATCGTGCTCGACGATGCCGACCTCGAGTTGGCGGTCGACGGCACGCTGTTCG
>JAHFVB010000441.1 GCA_023264755.1 Mycobacterium sp.
CGATGCCGACCTCGAGTTGGCGGTCGACGGCACGCTGTTCGGGTTCCTGCTGATGAGCGGTCAGGCCTGCGAGTCGGGGACCAGACTGCTGGTGCCCGAATCCATCCACGACCGGTTCGTGGAGCTGCTGGTGGCCCGGGCCGGCACCCTGGTGCTCGGCGATCCGATGAACCCGAGCACCGATTTGGGCCCATTGGTGTCCGCGAAGCAGAAGGCGCGGGTGGAGAAGTACGTCGCGCTCGGGCTGGAGGAGGGGTGCCGGTTGGCCTTCCAGGGCCAGCTGCCCACGGACCCCGAACTGGCCGAGGGGCATTGGGTGGCCCCCACCATCCTGACGGGCGCGACGAACGACATGCGGGTGGCCCGAGAAGAGCTCTTCGGGCCCGTGCTGGTCGTCATCCCGTACACCGATGACGCCGAGGCCATCGCCATCGCCATCGACAGCGAGTTCGGGCTCTCCGCGGGAGTCTGGAGTCGGGACACGTCGCGGGCGTTGGCAGTGGCGCGTCAGCTGGAGTCCGGCACCGTGTGGATCAACGACTGGCACATGATCGACGCGAGGTATCCGTTCGGTGGCGTCAAGCAGAGCGGCCTTGGCCGCGAGCTCGGGCCTGCTGCCCTCGACGAGTACACCGAGCCCAAGTTCGTCCACGTCGACCTGGGCAACGACCGCGCGAAGCGGGCCTACGCCGTCGTCGTCCCGCCGGCCCCGCCCACGACGGCGGACCCTTACGACGTCGAGCCCACAGATCAGGGACTTGCGACCCTGCCGTAAAGCTCTCACGAGGCGCACAGTCGTGAGATGGAACACCTCGCGACGCCGACGCGCACGATCCGGTGGCCCGGTCGGGGGAACGCGCCATGACTGAGTTCATGCGCAACACCGACGCGTTCACGTGGGCGATGGAAAGCGATCCGCGCTTGCGGTCCACGGTCGTCACGGTGATCGTGCTCGACCGCACGCCGGACTGGGCCGAGGTGCGCCGCCGCTTCGAGCAGATTGCGCGCGTGGTGCCCATGGTGCGACAGCGTGTCGTCACGTCGCCGGTATCGGCCCCGCCGCGTTGGGCGGACACCCCCGACTTCGACCTCGACTTCCACCTGCGCAGAGTGACCGCACCCGCGCCGGGCACCATCGACACGGTGCTGGAGCTGGCGCGCATCGCGGACATGGAGGACTTCGATCGAGCCCGCCCGCTGTGGGCGGCCACCCTGATCGACGGCCTCGAAAACGGCCGAGCCGCAGTGCTGCTCAAGTTCCACCATGCGCTGACCGACGGCGTCGGCGGTATCCAGCTCGGGGCGATTCTGTTCGACGCGTCAGCAGGTCCCGTACCTGGTGGGCCGACCGCCGCCCGGTCCGACACTGCCCGGTCCGACACTGCCCGGTCCGACACTGCCCGGTCGGACACTGCCCGGTCCGACACTGCCCGGTGGAGTTGGCTGGGTGACTACCGCGACGCCGCGCGCTACCAAGCGGGCCTGATCACCCGCGCGGCTTCGAGCTACCTCAAGACGGCTCCGAAGCTGGTGGTCAACGGCCTGTTGCACCCGGTGGACGCCGTCTCGTCGACCCTGGGGCTGGCGGCGTCGGTCTACCGGACGGTGCGCCCGGTGAATCGCACGGGCTCGACGCTGATGAACAAGCGCAGCCTGATCCGTCGCCTGGGAGTGTTCGAGGTCCCGCTAGGGGAGCTTCGGGCCGCCGCCCACTGCGGCGACGGCGCGTTGAACGATGCGTTCGTCGCGGCCGTGGCAGGCGGGTTGCGGCGCTACCACGAACACCATGGCGTCCCGGTCGGCGACCTCCACTTGACGATGCCGATCAACTTGCGGGCCGCCGACGACGAGCTGGGCGGCAACCGGATCACCCTGATGCGGTTCGACGTCCCGGTCGGCCTCGCCGATCCCACCGAGCGAATCCGCCACATCCACGAGCGGACCGGCCGCGTCCGGCACGAGCAGTCGCTGCCACACACTCAGTTGATCGCCGGTGCCCTGAACCTGGTGCCGCGGTGGTACATCGGGTCGATTCTGTGCAACGTCGACTTCCTGTGCAGCGACGTGCCGGGCATTCCACGGCCGGTGTTCCTCGGGGGAGCCAGGGTCGTGACCCAGTATGCGTTCGGGCCGACGACCGGCTCGGCGGTCAACGTCACGTTGCTGACCTACGTCGACGTGTGCACGCTGGGGGTGAACGTGGACACCGGGGCCATTCCCGACTTCGACGTCTTCTTCGAATGCCTCTTGGCCGGTTTCGCCGAAGTACTGGCAATCGGCTCGGGACCGACCTGACCCAGTGATCGGCCGATCGGGCCGGACCCGGGCGCGCCGAACTCAGCCCTGGCCAGCGCCGGGAGCGCCCCGATAGAGCGCGGCCCCGGCGGTCACGCCGGCGGCGGCTGCGACGAGCAGCAGGCGGGCCCCTCGCGGGCGATCACCGGCGGCCCGCTGCAGCGCGGCCACCAAGGCTGCGGTGTGCATGGTTGCATCGGCTGCGACGGTGATCCGGTCGACCGGCACGTCGAGCCGGGCCGCCAGGGCGGTGTGGAACCCCGGCCGGGCGGGCGCGGCGACGATCGCGTCGAGCTGGGCCGGGTGCAGGTCGTCGGCGGACAGGCAATCCCGAGCCGCCTGGGCGGCCGCGTCGGCGAATCGTTCGTCCAGGTCGTCGGATTCGCTGATACGCAGTACGTTGTGAGCATCTTCGAGGCCCACCGTCGCGTGGAAGGCCGCCCCGTCGTCGGGAGTGTTGACCCAATGCACCCGGCCGAGCCCGTATTCGTCGTCGGCCCAGTCGCACAGCAGCGCCGCTCCGACGGGAGCGAACGGAAAGCGTTCGCTCATCCCGTGGCCCGGGTCGGCGTCGCTGGCGACCACGAGGGCACAGTCGATGCTGCGCGAGGACAGAAATCCGTCGGCGACTTGCAACGCCGTGAGCACCCCGCACGTCCCGTTGGCGACGTCGAAGGAGAAGGTGCCGTGCGCGTCGGGGTGCGGGTCCTCGGGGTGCGCCCCGACGTCGTCCTGGATGAGCGCCGCAAGCGCGGGCTCGGCGAGGTTGCGGTCGCGGTAGAGGCCCGCGTTGATCAGTAGCTCCACCTCGTCGGGGTGGCGGCCGGCTTGGCGCAGGCAGGCCTTGGCCGACGCGACGCCCAGCCGCAAGGCGCTGTGCCGGGTGCGCCACCCGGCCCGGGTGACGTCGAGCTGCTCAATGACCGTGCCCATAGCGGTTCACCAACTCCTCGTCGACGGTCAACAGCACGACACCGATCTCCAAACCCGAGGCCAGCGCGATCAGCGCAATCGTTTCGCCCGGCTGAATCCGCCCGGCCTCGAGCTCCTCGACCAGTGCCACCGTGTGCGTGGTGGACGCGGTGTTGCCGTACCGATCGACGGTGATGACGGCTTCGTGGCGGGGACTGTCCCCCAGGGCGGCCGTGACCGCGGCCATGCCCTTGCGGATGGCCCGCGCGGAAGTCTGATGGGTGATGACGTGGTCGACGTCGTGCATCGAAAGGGACGCCGCGTCAAGGACTTCGCGTAACAGCCCCGGGGTGTCGGCGATGGCATTGCGTTGGATGGCCCGCGAATCGGTGAACATCCTGGCGGCTGGGTCGTTGCCCTTGGGGTAGGCCAGGCACAACCGACTGTGGTCGGCCACCGTGGTGAAGCCGGCCAGGCTGATCCCCGCCGAATCGGTGGGCGCGCGTTCGAGCAACAGCGCCGCACCGGCATCGCCGAGGGTCAGACAGGCCAGTTCCTTGCTCATGATGTTGCGGATGTGACGGGCCGCATTGTGGCCCAACTGGGAGATGTACTCGCCGCTGACGACCAACCCGCGCTCGACGCTGCCTTGCCGGATCCAGTTGTTGAGCACGGTTACCCCGGTGAGCATTCCGGCACACGCATTGGAGAGATCGAAGGTCATCGCCCGGTCGGCGCCGATGGCGTGCGCAACGGCGGAGCTCATCGTGGGCTCCACCCACTGCGTCAGACCGTCGCGAAACTTCGTGATGCTGCAGCTGATCACGACGTCCAGCCCCGCCGCATCCTGCTGCGCGCGACTCAGACAGTCCACGGCGGCCGCCGTGGCCAGGCTGTACGAGTCGTCGGCACCCGTCGACACCCGGCGTTGGTGAATGCCGGTGAGTCGTTCCAGATCGATGTGCGTGTGATGGCGCGTGCTGCCCATCAATTCGCTTGTCGTGAGCACGGTCTCGGGAAGCCGGCGACCGGCCCCGGCCAGCCGCGTCCGGTACGGCGCGCGGGCTTGGTCAGCCGCCTCCATCATCAACCAGTGCTTGGACATTCTGGGCTCCTTCGGGATCTCAGAATGGATCCTCGAAGTCCGCCCCACCAGAGCCTTTGGTCCCCAACCGAGTTGGCGGTTGGCTCACCAGAATTGAGCATCGGCGGGCCGAGCGCGAATTCGATTTAGGCGCAACGGCTGCCGCCGTTGCGCCGGTGGACCGGTCGACTCAGTCCGTCGGCGTGACCGGCCGATCGAGTTTGGTGGCGTAGACGGCGGCTTGGGTGCGGCGTTGCATGCCGAGTTTGGCGAGGAGTCGGGAGACGTAGTTCTTGACGGTTTTTTCGGCGAGGAACATGCGGTCGGCGATTTGTT
>JAHFVB010000442.1:0-2039 GCA_023264755.1 Mycobacterium sp.
ACGGCGTACCGCGGCTTGATGACGTCGTCGATCATGGTCAGCCGCTCCCGGAACGAGATGAACGACGACTTCATCGCGTTGATGGTGAACCGCTCCAGGTCGCTCCAGCCGTAGCCGAATGCCTCGACCAGGCGCAGCATCTCCTGGCTCATCGTGGTGTCGCTCATCAACCGGTTGTCGGTGTTGACGGTGACGCGGAACCGCAGCCGGGCCAGCAGGGCAAAGGGGTGCTCGGCGATGCTGGCGACGGCCCCGGTCTGGACGTTGCTGCTGGGGCACAGTTCCAGGGGAATTCGCTTGTCCCGCAGGATCGATGCCAACCGGCCCAGCGTCGCGTCGTGGTCGTCGTGGACCTCGATGTCGTCCACGATGCGTACGCCGTGGCCCAGCCGGTCGGCGCCGCAGAACGCGATCGCCTCCTGGATGGACGGCAACCCGAACGCCTCCCCCGCGTGAATGGTGAAGCGCGCGTTGTTGTTCCGCATGTACTCGAAGGCATCCAGATGCCGGGTTGGAGGGTAGCCCGCTTCGGCGCCGGCGATGTCGAACCCGACGACGCCCTTGTCCCGGAACCGGATGGCCAGTTCGGCGATCTCCCGCGACCGGGCGGCATGGCGCATCGCAGTGACCAGACACCGCACCACGATCGTCTTGCCATCGGCCGCGGCCGCCTTCTCACCGGCGGCGAATCCGGCCAGCACGGCCTCGACGACCTCGTCCAGCGACAGGCCCCGGTCGATGTGCAGTTCGGGGGCGAACCGAACCTCGGCGTAGACCACCGAGTCCGCCGCCAGGTCCTCCACGCATTCGAAGGCCACTCGGTGCAACGCCTCCGGGGTCTGCATGACCCCGACGGTGTGGGCGAACGGCTCCAGGTAGCGCACCAACGATCCGCTGTGCGCGGCCGTGCGGAAGAACGTGGCCAGCTCGTCGACGTCGGTGGTGGGCAGCTCGTCGTACCCGGTCTCGGCGGCCAACTCGACCACGGTCGCCGGACGCAGGCCGCCGTCGAGATGGTCGTGCAACAGCGCCTTGGGGGCGCGTCGGATGTTTTCCAGGGTCAGCGGAGTGGTCATGACGTGATCCGATCGATGATGAGGGGTTTCGACTCCGGGGCCAGGTCCCCGACGTTCCAGCCGCCGTCCAGTTCGGTGAGCGCGGCACCGAAGCGCTCGGGAGTATCCGTGTACAACGTGAACAACGGTTCGCCCGCCGCGACGGGTTCACCGGGCCTGCGGTGGATGTGCATGCCGGCGCCGAACTGCACCTGCTGCCCGGCGGCCGCGCGGCCTGCGCCCAGCCGCCACACCGCCAGTCCCACCGCCATTGCGTCGATGTCGCCCATCGTGCCACCGCGGGGGGCGACCACGGTCTCGGAGTGCGCACCGATCGGCAACGGTTGCGACAGATCCCCGCCCTGCGCGGCCACCAGCGCGCGGAAGCAGTCCATGGCCGTTCCGTCGGTCAGGGTGTCCGCCGGGTCGACGTCGCGGATACCCGCGGCGTCGAGCATTTCCCGGGCCAACGCCAGCGTCAGTTCGACGACGTCCGCGGGCCCGCCGCCGGCCAGCACCTCCAACGACTCGGCGACCTCGACGGCGTTGCCGATGGCCCGGCCGAGTGGGGTGTCCATGTTGGTCAACAGCGCGCGGGTCGCGACGCCGTGCGCGGTGCCCAATTCGACCATGGTGCGAGCCAGCTGACGCGACTCCGCCTCGGTCTTGAGGAACGCTCCGCGGCCCACCTTGGTGTCGATCACCAACGCGTTGGCGCCCTCGGCGAGCTTCTTGCTCATCACCGAGCTGGCGATCAACGGCAGCGACTCGGTCGTCGCGGTGACGTCGCGCAAGGCGTAGATCTTGCGGTCGGCGGGGGCCAGGTCGCCGGCCGCGAAGATCGCCGCTCCGAGAGCTTGAAGTTGTTGACGGATCTGCGCTTTGGACAGCTCGGCGGTGAACCCCGGGATGGCCTCCAGCTTGTCCAGCGTGCCGCCGGTGTGCCCCAGGCCGCGGCCCGCGGCCTGCGGAACGGCGGCCCCG
>JAHFVB010000442.1:2049-4624 GCA_023264755.1 Mycobacterium sp.
CTTGCCGTCGCGGCGGAGATCGCTGAAGTCGAACCGCTCGCCGGAATCGATCATCGCGTTGGTCCAGCGCGCGATTTCGCCGGCGTTCATCCCGCGCAGGAAGATCGCCATCAGCAGCGCGGACATCTGCTCGTCGTGGACGCGGCCGTGGGTATAGCCGTCGATCACCCAGTCGATGGCGGCGTCGGACAGCACTCCGCCGTCGCGTTTGGTCCGGATGACCGTCGGAGCGTCGAACCGAGACCAGGACTGCGGCGGATCGAATGTGAACTGGGTCACCGGTTTTGAACCTCCCGCGCCAGATCGTCCGGCCCGAAGGCGTCGGGCAGCAGGGCGCCCAGCGACCGCGGACCCAACGGATGATCGATCAGCATGTCCGGCCCGCCGTGCTCGAGCAACACCTGACGGCAGCGTCCGCACGGCATGAGCAGCCGCCCGGAACCGTCCACACACGTCAGCGCGAGCAGCCGGCCGCCACCGCCGGAATGTAGGGCACACGCCACTGCGCACTCGGCACAGAGACCTAGGCCATATGAGACATTCTCCACATTGCAGCCGACCACGATCCGCCCGTCGTCGACCAGGGCGGCCGCCCCGACCGGGAAGCCCGAGTACGGCGCATGCGCATAGGTCGATACCTCGATTGCCTTGTCCCGCAGCAGCTTCCAATCAACATCGCCGGCCAACTCAGCCTCGCTCCCCGGTTTCTGAATGCATTCCGAAACCTCGTCTTGGTGGCCGTTTCCCTAGCTAGGCGAACCTAACTTTCGCGGCGTTTGCGTCGCGAATGGGTCCACGCTAGTTCTTTGCGGGCGACATTTGAGATTAGAGTCGCCCGCAGGTTCGGGTATAGGAGCTGAACCCGAACGTCCACCGATGACGTTGGAGGTCGAGATGAGCGGCTCGGAAAATGGCTGAGACATGACGGATACCACGGTCGCTTCCGACATTCCGGCTCCGCGCCGTCGGCGCACCCTTTATCGCGGCGACCCGGCCATGTGGTCGTGGGTGCTGCATCGCATCACCGGTGCGACCATCTTCTTCTTCCTGTTCGTCCACGTGCTCGACACCGCGCTGGTGCGGGTGAGCCCGCAGGCCTACAACGAGGTCATCGACACCTACAAGACCCCGATCGTGGGCTTGATGGAGGTCGGGTTGGTGGTCGCGGTGCTCTATCACGCACTCAACGGCATCCGCATCATCCTCATCGACTTCTGGCAGCACGGACCCCGCTATCAGCGTCAGATGCTGTGGGTAGTGCTGGGCGTCTGGATCTCGGTCTTCATCGCCGCCATCGGAGTCATCGGCATGCACATGTGGGAGCAGTTCCTATGAGTCGCGAGAATCCCTACGACCACATCAGCGAGCGCGGCGGTGCCGCCCCCGTCATGCAGCGCAGCTACGACCGCCCCGCCGGGCTGGACAACCCACGCTCCCCGCGGCGCCCCGGTGGCATGCCCAACTTCGAGAAGCACGCGTGGCTGTTCATGCGCTTCTCCGGCGTCGTCCTGGTGTTCCTGGCGCTGGGCCACCTCTTCGTGATGCTGATGTGGCAGAACGGCGTGTACCGAATCGACTTCAACTACGTCGCCCAGCGCTGGGCCTCACCGTTCTGGCAGACCTGGGACCTGCTGCTGTTGTGGCTCGCCCAGCTGCACGGCGGCAACGGCATGCGCACCATCATCGCCGACTACACGCGCAAGGACTCCACGAAGTTCTGGCTGAACACCCTGTTGGCGCTGTCGATGGTGTTCACGCTGGTACTAGGCACGTACGTGCTGTTGACGTTCAACGCGAACATCTCTTGATCTGAAGGACGAAATGAGCTCGATCATCCAAGAACACCGCTACGACGTCGTCATAGTCGGTGCCGGTGGAGCCGGCATGCGGGCCGCCGTCGAGGCCGGCCCCCGAGCGCGCACCGCCGTACTGACCAAGCTCTACCCCACGCGCAGCCACACCGGAGCCGCCCAGGGCGGCATGTGCGCGGCACTGGCCAACGTCGAAGACGACAACTGGGAATGGCACACCTTCGACACCGTCAAGGGTGGCGACTACCTGGCCGACCAGGACGCCGTCGAGGTCATGTGTCGCGAAGCCATCGACGCCGTCCTCGACCTCGAGAAGATGGGGATGCCGTTCAACCGCACCCCCGAGGGCCGGATCGACCAGCGTCGCTTCGGCGGCCACACCCGCGATCACGGCAAGGCGCCCGTGCGCCGGGCCTGCTACGCCGCCGACCGCACGGGTCACATGATCCTGCAGACGCTGTATCAAAACTGCGTCAAGCACGACGTCGAGTTCTTCAACGAGTTCTACGCGTTGGACCTGTTGCTCTCGGACACCCCCGGCGGCCCGGTGGCCACCGGGGTGGTGGCCTACGAACTGGCCACCGGTGACATCCACGTCTTCCACGCCAAGGCGATCGTCTTCGCCACCGGCGGCTCGGGCCGGATGTACAAGACCACGTCGAACGCGCACACGCTGACTGGCGACGGCCTTGGCATCATCTTCCGCAAGGGACTTCCCTTGGAGGACATGGAGTTCCACCAGTTCCACCCGACCGGTCTGGCCG
>JAHFVB010000062.1 GCA_023264755.1 Mycobacterium sp.
TACGGCCCGTTCTTCATCCGGATGTCCTGGCACGCCGCCGGTACCTACCGCGTCGCGGACGGCCGCGGCGGCGGCGGCAAGGGCATGCAGCGGTTCGCGCCGCTGAACAGCTGGCCCGACAACGTCAGCCTGGACAAGGCCCGCCGCCTGCTGTGGCCGGTGAAGAAGAAGTACGGCCAGAAGCTGTCCTGGGCCGACCTGCTCGTGTACGCAGGCAACCGCGCCCTGGAGAACATGGGCTTCAAGACCGCGGGCTTCGCGTTCGGTCGCCAGGATTACTGGGAGCCCGAGGAGGACATCTACTGGGGCGCCGAGCACGAGTGGTTGGGCTCCCAGGAGCGCTACGCCGGTGCGGGCCAGGACCGGACCAAGCTGGAGAACCCGCTGGGTGCCAGCCACATGGGGCTGATCTACGTCAATCCCGAAGGCCCCGAAGGCAATCCGGATCCGGTGGCCGCGGCCATCGACATTCGCGAGACGTTCGGCCGGATGGCGATGAACGACGAGGAGACCGCAGCGCTGATCGTCGGTGGCCACACCTTCGGCAAGACCCACGGCGCCACCGAGGTCGAGAACGGCGTCGAGCCCGAAGCCGCACCGCTGGAGATGCAGGGCCTGGGTTGGGCGAACTCGGGGCTGGGCAACGAGACCGTCAGCAGCGGCCTCGAGGTGACCTGGACCCACACCCCCACCAAGTGGGACAACTCGTTCCTGGAGATCCTGTACGGCAACGAGTGGGAGCTGTTCAAGAGCCCGGCGGGTGCCAACCAGTGGCGGCCCAAGGATGGCGGCTGGGCCAACTCGGTGCCGATGGCGCAGGGCGATGGCAAGACGCATCCGGGGATGCTCACCACCGACCTGTCGATGCGGATGGACCCGATCTACGGCGCCATCACCCGCCGTTGGCTGGACCACCCGGAGGAGCTGGCCGACGCGTTCGCCAAGGCCTGGTTCAAGTTGCTGCACCGTGACCTGGGGCCGGTCGCCCGCTACCTGGGGCCGCTGGTGCCCAAGGAGACCTGGCTGTGGCAGGACATCGTCCCCGCCGGCCAGACGCTCAGCGACGCCGATGTCGCGACGCTCAAGGCGGCCATCGCCGAGTCGGGTCTGACGGTGCCGCAGCTGGTTTCGACCGCGTGGAAGGCTGCCGCCTCCTACCGGCACAGCGACATGCGCGGCGGTGCCAACGGTGGACGGATCCGGCTGCAGCCGCAGCTGGGCTGGGAAGCCAACGAGACCGACGAGCTGGTCCCGATCATCGCCAAGCTGGAGGAGATCCAGGCCTCTGCCGGCGTGCCGGTTTCGTTCGCCGATCTGGTCGTGCTGGCTGGCAACGTGGGTGTCGAAAAGGCCGCCAAGGCAGCCGGATTCGACATCACGGTGCCGTTCACCTCGGGGCGTGGCGATGCCACCCAGGACCAGACCGACGTCGAGTCGTTCGCCTACCTGGAGCCCAAGGCCGATGGCTTCCGCAACTACGCGGGCAAGGGGCTGCCCCTGCCGTCGGAGTACGTGCTCATCGACCGGGCCAACCAGCTGAACCTGTCCGGTCCGGAAATGACGGTGCTGATCGGTGGCCTGCGGGCGCTGGGCGCCAACTACCAGGGCAGCAACCTCGGTGTGCTCACCGACAAGCCGGGTCAGTTGACGACCGACTTCTTCGTGAATCTGCTTGACATGAGCACGAAGTGGGGCCCGTCCTCGGCTGAGGACGGCACCTACGTCGGCACCGACCGGGCCACCGGTGCGCCGAAGTGGACCGCCAGCCGCGTCGACCTGCTCTTCGGGTCGAACTCGCAGCTGCGGGCGCTGGCCGAGGTGTACGCCGAGGACGACGCCAAGGAGAAGTTCGTCAAGGACTTCGTCGCGGCGTGGACCAAGGTGATGGACGCCGACCGGTACGACCTGGGCTGACCCCGGCTCACTCCAGCCCGAAACGACACCCCGCGAGCTTCGGCTCGCGGGGTGTCGCGCGTTCGGTAGGACGTCGGCGGAAAACGTTCGGTAGGACGTCGGCGGAAAACGTTCGGTAGGACGTCGGCAGAAAAAGTGAGGGAATCGCGGTGGCCGGGTGCTCCTAGCCGGGGAACGCGACAAAGCGTCGCGACATCTCGACAAGGAGCACCTCATGACCATCCGCCATCGCGTTGCCGCCGCCACCGTTGCCATGAGCGCAGGCGCCGCCGCGCTCGGCCTGCTGGCGGCGCCAGCGGCTCAGGCCGCCCCCATGACCTTCGCGCAGGCGTGCACCACCACGCACGGCTGGGTCGCTACGGTCGTCACCGCGGGGATCGAGGAATGCCACTGGCAGGACCCGAACACCGGCAACGAGTGGATCCGAAAGAGTCCGATCGGGGCTCCGGCGCAGAGTCGTTCGGGCACGACGTTCGGGCAGGCCTGCGTCATCACGCAGGGCTGGGTGGCCACGGTCGTCACCACCGGGATTGAGGAGTGCCACTGGCAGGATTCCGATGGCAACGAGCACGTGATCTCGAGCCCGCTGCGCCAGCGACCGAAGTTGCCGACGACGCCGAACGGCATTCCGCAGCGCTCGCTGAACTGAGTGCCACGGACCGGGCCGCCAGGGGCTGCTCATAGCGGATTCATAGCCAGTTCATCACCTATGCTTGCCCGGCCCGCGCATCATCGGGGTATGAGTGAAACACCGCAGAGCGAGCCCCCCACCGGGCCCATCGAACCGGAACCCACGCCAACCACCACACCCGTCGCAACGCAACCGCCACCCGTCGCGGCGGAGGCGCCACCCGTCGTCGTCGAACGCAAGCCCAGCCGGCTCAACCAAGCGGCCGCCTGGGTCGGCATCGTCGCGGGCAGCGTCTTCATCGTCGGATCCATCTTCTTCGGTGGGTTCTTCATGGGACTGGCCGTCGGCCACGGCGGCGGCCATCACCACGCCAAGTTCGACGGGGACCAGGGCCAGATGCATCACCGGGGGGGCCCGCCTGGATTCGAGGGTCGACCTGGCCCCGGATGGCCCGGCGGTCCCGGTTTCATGCCCGGACCCGGTTTCATGCCAGGCCCAGGTTTCATGCCGGGCGGTCCCGGCGGCATGCCCGGTGGACCCGGGTTCATGCCGGGTGGTCCCGGCGGCCAGTCGTCGACCGCTCCCACGCCTCCCGGCCGCTGAGCTTCCTCGCACCAAGCCAACCAACCACGCACACCCATGGGCGCCTTGCCCATGGGTGTGCTGTTTGTCGGGGCTCTTGTCGGGTACCCGTGGGACGGCGCCCAGTTGCGGTCGCGCTGCGCGTCCAGCACCGTCGCTCCCCGACGTGGCCAGCCCACTACGACAAGGAGTTGCCCATGACCGACAAGATCGCCACCACCGATTCCGGAGCTCCGGTACCCAGCGTCGAGCACTCACTGACCGTTGGGCCCGACGGCCCCATCCTGCTTCAGGACCACTACCTGATCGAGCAGATGGCCAACTTCAACCGGGAGCGCATCCCGGAGCGTCAACCACATGCCAAGGGCGGCGGCGCATTCGGCACCTTCGAGGTGACCAATGACGTCAGTCAGTTCACCAAGGCGGCCTTCCTGCAGCCGGGCGCCAAGACCGAGATGGTGGCGAGGTTCTCCACCGTGGCCGGGGAGCGGGGTAGCCCAGACACGTGGCGCGACCCGCGCGGCTTCGCGCTGAAGTTCTACACCTCCGAAGGCAACTTCGACATGGTCGGCAACAACACCCCGGTGTTCTTCGTCCGCGACCCGATGAAGTTCCAGAACTTCATCCGCAGTCAGAAGCGCATGGCGGCCAACAACCTTCGCGATCACAACATGCAGTGGGACTTCTGGACCCTGGTGCCCGAGTCCGCGCACCAGGTCACCTGGCTGATGGGGGACCGGGGCATTCCGAAGAGCTGGCGTCACATGAACGGCTACTCCAGCCATACGTACAGCTGGATCAACGCCGGCGGCGAGCTGTTCTGGGTGAAGTACCACTTCAAGACAGATCAGGGCGTCGACTTCCTGACCCAGGAGGATGCCGACCGGATCGCGGGCGAGGACGGCGACTATCACCAGCGGGACCTGTTCGAATCGATCGCCGACGGCGACTTCCCGAGCTGGTCGCTGAAGGTGCAGGTCATGCCGTTCGAGGACGCCAAGACCTACCGGATCAACCCGTTCGACCTGACCAAGGTGTGGCCGCACGCGGACTATCCGCTGATGGACGTCGGGAAGATGACGCTGAACCGCAACGTGGTGGACTACCACGCGCAGATCGAGCAGGCTGCGTTCGAGCCGAACAACATCGTGCCCGGTACGGGGTTGAGCCCGGACAAGATGCTGCTGGCGCGCGGCTTCTCCTACTCCGACGCGCACCGGGCCCGGCTCGGTGTGAACTACAAGCAGATTCCGGTCAACGAGCCCAAGGTCGACGTCAACGCGTACTCCAAGGACGGGGCGATGCGCATCAAGCTCGCCACCGACCCGGTGTATGCGCCGAACTCGATGGGTGGACCGGTGGCCGACGACCCGAAGCGGGTGGCCGAGGCGCACTGGGCGTCGGACGGAGACATGGTCCGCACCGCCTACACGCTGCGCCCCGAGGACGACGACTGGAGCCAGGCCGGGGTGATGGTGCGAGAGGTGCTCGACGACGCGGCGCGGGAACGGCTGGTCTCCAACATCGTCGGGCACGTGTCGGACGGGGTGAAGGAACCCGTGCTCTCCCGGGTGTTCGAGTACTGGCGCAACGTCGACGCCGAACTGGGCAAGAAGGTCGAGGAAGGCGTGCGCGGCAAGGCGGGCGGCTGAGACGCGACACGCCGGTTGAATCACAAAGACGTGATTCCGTTGGGGTCTGTGGGACTATTGAGAACTTTGGGAATCGTGTGGCGTAAGCCCGTGACTCGTGACAATGTCACTGCTCGTGACCCGTCGTCTGCTCATCGCCGTGATGGCAGTGCTGCTTGCGGTGGTCAGCGGTTGCGGGCTGCGCCCCGCCCCCGTGGAACGTGCCGGGGCCAACGTCTTCTCGGTGGGCGAGTGCGTCGTCATCCCGTCGAGCGCGCCCGCGACGCTGCGGGCCAGCCGGGGTTCTTGTGCGGCCGATCCGAGCTACACCATCGGCGCCATCGCCAACGAATCGGCAGCCTGCCCCAGCAACGAATATCAGCACCTGCCAACACAATTCGCTGATCCATCGACCGCACGGCTGTGTCTGGTGCCGAACCTGGTCGCCGAACACTGCTACGTGCTCGACCTGCCCATCGGGGTCGTGCAACGGGCCGAGTGCACCGACCGCAGCCAAACCGGGCTGCTGGTTCAGGTCACGCAACGGCTCGACGTACGCGACCAGCAGGCCTGCAATTCGGGTGTCGGGCAGTACGCGTGGCCCTATCCGTCCCCGCCCAGGACCTACTGCACGCTGACGGTGTTCTGACCCCCGAGGTTCTGACCCCGCAAGCCCCGCAGCGCGACCCGTCCGGCGCAGCCCAACTGGCATGATCGTCGGCATGAGCATCGACGTCGCTTACACCGCAGAATCCACGGCCACCGGCGGTGGCCGCGACGGCCACGTCACCTCCACCGACGGCAAGCTCGACCTCGACACCAGGCCGCCCAAGGAGCTGGGCGGCAGCGGTGAAGGGGTCAACCCCGAACTGCTGTTCTCCGCAGGATGGTCGGCCTGCTTCCTGGGGGCACTGCGTCTGGTGGCGAAGAACGAGAAGATCGCCATCGACGACGCGTCGGGCATCACCGCTCAAATCGGCATCGGCAAGGACTCCGACGGCGGTTTTGGCCTCACCGCTCACCTGATCGGATATCTGCCCGGCCTCGGACAGAGCGCGGCCGAGGAGCTCATGGCCAAGGCCCACCAGGTCTGCCCGTATTCCAAGGCCACCCGCGGCAACATCGACGTCAAACTCTCGGCGAAGGTGTAGCTCGTGCGCGTTGCAGTGGTGGGAGCGACCGGGCTGCTCGCAGCCGGTCTTGCGATGGCGACGGCCGGACCGGCGCAGGCCCGACCGTCGGACCCCGGCGTGGTGTCCTACGCCGTGCTCGGCAAGGGGTCGGTGGGCAACGTCGTCGGCGCCCCGATGGGGTGGGAGTCGACGTTCACCGCGCCCTTCCAGGCGTTCTGGGTCGACGCCCCGGCATGCAACAACTGGGCCGACATCGGGCTGCCCGACGTCTATGCCGATCCCGACCTGGCCTCGTTCAACGGGGCGGTCGCGCAGCGCGCGGCCAATGACGACACCAATCTGGTCAAGCAGGCCGTCGGGGTCTTCGCGACCAATGACGCCGCCACGCGGGCGTTCCACCGAGTGGTCGACCGCACGCAGGGCTGTGCCGGTCAGACCACCACCATGCACCTGGACGACTTCGTGACCCAGGTGTGGTCGTTCTCGGGCGCGCCGGCCACCCCCACCGATGCGGTGTGGGTGAAGCAGGAAGTGGGTACCGACCGACGGTGCTTCACTCAAACCAGGCTGCGCGAGAACGTTCTGCTCCAAGCGAAAGTCTGCCAACCTGGGAATGGCGGACCTGCGGTGAACGTGCTGGCCGGGGCGATGCAGAACACTCTGGGCCAGTAACGGACGCCGATCGGTGGCACACGGAGTGAGGTGTCGCCGAGAAAGTGCGAAATATGTCGGTGCGCTCTGGAGGATGAGAGGGGTGGCGACATTGCGCACGAAGCCTCGTCCGGAGCCCAAGGGGGGATGGTTGACGTGACCATTGCGACTTCTGGGCCGCCCGGCCTCGAGCCCACCGCCGCCGAACTGTCCAGCGCCCACGGAGCCGCGCTGCACGTGGGCGACGAATGCCTCGTCGACGGCCCGGTCGGCCGGGTCGGGCTGGAGGTCGAGGCGCATTGCTTCGAGCTCTGCGACCCGCTGGCCCGCCCCACCTGGGACCGGCTGTCCGACGTCATCGCCGACGTTCCGGCGCTGTCGGGCGGCAGTGCGATCACCGTCGAACCGGGCGGGGCCGTCGAGCTCTCCGGGCCGCCGTACGACGGACCCGTCGCCGCGATCGAGGCGATGCGGGCCGATCGCGCGGTGCTCAGCGACGCCTTCGCCGAACGTGGGCTGGGCCTGCTGCTGCTCGGGGCCGACCCGCTGCGGCCGGCGAAGCGCGTCAACCCGGGCGCCCGCTACCTCGCCATGGAGCAGTTCTTCGAGGCCAGCGGCACCGCCGCGGCCGGGGCGGCCATGATGACTTCGACGGCGTCAGTCCAGGTCAACGTCGACGCCGGGCCGCGCGCCGGGTGGGGGGCGCGGGTCCGGCTCGCCCACGCGCTCGGGCCGACGATGATCGCCATCTCGGCGAACTCGCCGCTGCTGGGTGCCGAGTTCTCCGGCTGGCGCAGTACCCGCCAGCGGGTCTGGAGCCAGCTCGACTCGGCCCGCTGCGGCCCGATTCTCGGGGTCAGCGGGGACGATCCGGTCCACGACTGGTCGCGCTATGCCCTGCGGGCACCGGTGATGTTGGTGCACCAGCCAGACGCCGTCCCGGTGCGGGACTGGGTGCCGTTCGTCGACTGGGCCGAAGGGCGCACCTTGCTCGGCGGCCGCCGTCCGACGGCGGCCGACCTCGACTACCACCTCACGACGTTGTTTCCTCCGGTGCGGCCCCGCGGCTTCCTCGAGATCCGCTACCTCGACAGCGTGCCCGACGCCGTGTGGCCCGCCGTCGTGTTCACCCTCGTCACATTGCTCGACGATCCCCGAGCGGCTGAAATTGCCACGGAGGCAACCGAACCCGTAGCCACCGCGTGGGACCTCGCCGCACGCAGGGGGCTGGCCGACCGCCGCCTGCATGCGTCGGCCGTCCGGTGCGTTCAGGCGGCCGCCGAATTAGCGCCGGCCGAGCTGAGCGAAGCCATGTCGCGGCTGGTCGAACAGGTGGAACTGGGCCGCAGCCCGGCCGACGACTTCTCGGATCGGGTGGTGGCCAACGGGCTGTCCGCCGCGGTGCTCGAGTCGGTCGCCCGCACACCCGGAGGCGACTCTTGAGCACTCGCGAACTGCTCGCCCGCGAACTGACGCGGGCCCGCGAGCGCACCCTGCGACTGGTCGAGTTCGACGACGCCGAACTGTTCCGGCAGTACGACCCCCTCATGAGCCCGCTGGCCTGGGACCTCGCGCACATCGGTTGGCAAGAGGAGCTCTGGCTGCTGCGCGGTAACGACCCCCGTCGCCCCGGAATGTTGGATCCGCACGTCGAACGTTGCTACGACGCCTTCCTGAATCCGCGCGCCAGCCGCGTGGACCTGCCGTTGCTCACCCCGACCCAAGCGCGGTCCTACTGCGCGACCGTCCGAAACAAGGTGCTCGATCACCTCGACGCCCTGCCCGAGGACGGTGACCAGTTCACCTTCGGGCTGGTCGCCAGCCACGAGAATCAGCACGACGAGACCATGCTGCAGGCGCTGAACCTGCGGACGGGGCCGGCGCTGCTCGACGCGGGCGCTCCGCTGCCTGCGGGCCGCCCCGGGGTCGCGGGCACGTCGGTGCTGGTGCCAGGTGGGCCGTTCGTGCTCGGGGTCGACGCCGCCGACGAGCCGCACTCGCTGGACAACGAACGAGGCGCGCACCTCGTCGACGTGCCGTCGTTCCGCATCGGACGGGTGCCCGTCACCAACGGCGAGTGGCAGGCGTTCATCGCCGACGGCGGCTACCGCGAGGCGCACTGGTGGTCCGACCGCGGATGGCAGCATCGGTGCGCCGCCGAGCTGGTCGCGCCGCAATTCTGGACCGCCGGAGCCGCGGGCGCCGACGGCACCCGCACCCGATTCGGACACGTCGAGGAGCTGCCCGACGCCGAGCCGGTCCAGCACATCACGTTCTTCGAGGCCGAGGCGTACGCCGCGTGGGCCGGAGCGCGGCTGCCCAGCGAAGTGGAGTGGGAGAAGGCCTGCGCGTGGGACCCGGCAGTGGGGCGACGACGTCGGTTCCCCTGGGGCGCTGCAGAACCCAACGGAGAACTGGCCAATCTCGGCGGCGCCGCCCTTCGGCCCGCCGAAGTGGGGGCGTACCCGGCGGGCGCGTCGGCCTACGGTGCCGAGCAGATGTTGGGCGACGTCTGGGAGTGGACGACCTCGCCACTGCGGCCGTGGCCCGGGTTCACGCCGATGCTCTACGAGCAGTACTCGCAACCGTTCTTCGACGGAGACTACCGAGTGTTGCGCGGTGGCTCCTGGGCCGTGGCGCCGAGCATTCTGCGGCCCAGCTTCCGCAACTGGGACCACCCCATCCGCAGGCAGATCTTCAGCGGCCTGCGCTTGGCCTGGGACGCCTGATGTGCCGTCACCTGGGCTGGCTCGGCGCACCCGTCACGGTCGGCAGCCTGGTGCTCGAGCCGCCGAACGGACTTGTCGTGCAGTCGTATTCGCCGCGCCGGCAGAAGCACGGATTGCTCAATGCCGACGGCTGGGGCGTCGGGTTCTTCGACGCCGCCGTCCCGCGCCGGTGGCGCAGCGCGGCCCCGCTGTGGGGCGACGCGTCCTTCGCCTCGGTGGCGCCTGCGCTGCGCAGCGGGTGCATCGTCGCGGCGGTGCGCTCGGCGACCGTCGGCATGCCGATCGACGCCAGCGCGGCCGCACCGTTCACCGACGGGCAGTGGCTGCTGTCGCACAACGGGGTGGTCGACCGCGCGGTGCTGCCGACCAGTCGCACCGCGGAGTCGGTGGTCGACAGTGCCCAACTCGCCGCGCTGATCTTCTCCCGCGGACTGGACGAGCTCGGCACCGTGGTGGCCGAGGTGGGCGCCGCCGATCCGAATGCCCGACTGAACATCCTGGCCGCCAACGGCACTCGACTGCTGGCCACCACGTGGGGCGACACGCTTTCGGTGCTGCGCAGGGCCGACGGGGTGGTCGTCGCCAGTGAACCCTATGACGATCATCCCGACTGGCAAGACGTGCCGGACCGGCACCTCGTCGACGTACGCGACGGTCGGGTGAGCCTGACCGCGCTGAGAGGAACACCGTAATGCTGCTCGTCAATCACCTATCGGCCGATCACGCCACGCGCGAACTGCGCAACGACGTACGCGATGGGCTCGCCCGCACGCCGAAGTCCTTGCCACCCAAATGGTTCTACGACGCCACCGGTAGTGACCTGTTCGATCAGATCACCCGGCTGCCCGAGTACTACCCGACGCGCGCCGAGGCGTCGATTCTGACCGAGCGAGCCGCCGAGATCGCGGCGGCCAGCGGGGCGGACACGCTCATCGAACTGGGCAGCGGCACCTCCGAGAAGACCAGGATGCTGCTCGACGCGCTCGCCGCGCAGAAGTCGCTGCGCAGATTCATCCCGTTCGACGTCGACGCGACCGTCTTGGAGGCGGCCGGGGCGGCCCTGTCCGACGAATACCCGGGCCTGCAACTCGATGCGGTCTGCGGCGACTTCGAGCGTCACCTCGGTGAGCTGCCGCGCGGCGGTCGCCGCTTGGTGGCCTTCCTCGGCTCGACCATCGGCAACCTGACGCCGGGGCCGCGGGCGACGTTCCTGGCCACCCTGTCGGAAGCGCTCGAGCCGGGGGATGCCCTGCTGCTGGGCACCGACCTGGTCAAGGACACCGGCCGGCTGGTTCGGGCGTACGACGACGCGGCCGGGACGACGGCCAGATTCAACAAGAACGTGCTCGCCGTGGTGAACCGGGAACTGAACGCCGACTTCGACATCGACAACTACCACCACGTGGCGCGGTGGAACGCCGAGGACTCGCGCATCGAGATGTGGCTGCGGGCCCAGACTGCCGCGCAGGTGCACATTCGAGCGTTGGGGATGACGGTCGACTTCGCCGCCGGTGAGGAACTGCTCACCGAGGTGTCGTGCAAGTTCCGACCGGAGGACGTGACCGCCGAGTTGGCGGCTGCGGGGCTGCGCCGCACGCACTGGTGGACCGATGCCGCAGGCGACTTCGGGTTGGCGCTGGCCGTCAAGTGAGCGAAACCACCGAGCTGGCGCAGCGGTGGCGGGCGGCGCGCCCGACGGTGGCCGGCGTACACGTAGACTCTGCGGCCTGCTCGCGGCAGAGCTTCGCGGTCATCGAGGCCAGCGCTGCGCATGCGCGGCACGAAGCCGAGATCGGCGGCTACGTCGCCGCCGAGGCCGCGAAACCGGTGCTCGACGCCGGGCGCGCGGCCTTCGCCGAGCTCACCGGCTTCGCGGCGCCCGACGTGGTGTTCACCACCGGTTCTCACCACGCACTGAACATCCTGCTCGGGGACTGGCGCGGACCCCGCACGGTGGCCTGTCTACCCGGGGAGTACGGGCCCAACCTGTGGGCCCTGGCGCGCCACGGCTTCGAGGTGGAGCTGCTGCCGGTCGACGGGGCCGGCCGGCTGGCCCCCGACGAGGTGGCCGGCCACCTCGCCGCCCACCCACCCGCTCTGGTGCACCTCACGCTGCTCGGCAGCCATCGCGGCACCGTCCAGCCGGTGGCACCGACAGCGCAGGCCTGTCTTGCCGCGGGCGTGCCGCTCGTCGTCGACGCCGCCCAAGCCTTCGCTCACCTGGACTGCACGGGCCTGGCCGCCGACGTCGTCTACACGTCATCGCGCAAGTGGACGGCGGGGCCGCGCGGAGTCGGGCTGATGGCCGCCAAGCCAGGCGTGCTGTCCGAGGAGACGCTCCAGCAACTTGGTCTCGCCGAAGCGAATGTGGCTGCCCGGGTCGGACTTTCGCTAGCGATCGGGGAGTACGTGGCGGCCGGGCCCGCCCACGTTCAAGCCGCCTTGGCCGACGTCGGGGTGCGCACCCGGACCGCGCTGGTCGAGCTGCCCGGCTGGCGGGTCGTCGAACCCCGCGACGAACCCAGTGCCATCACCACGTTGCGACCACCTGCGGGGCTCGACCCGGCCACGGTGCGGGCGCGCCTGATCGCCGAATACGGAATCGTCACCACCTACGTCGGCTTGGAGCGGGCCCCGCTGGAACTGACCCAACCCGCCCTGCGGGTCTCGCCCCACGTCGACGTCAGCAGTGGCGAGCTCACCGCCTTGGTCGACGCACTGGCCGCGGTGAGCGCCGCCAGTTAGCCGCTGCCCGACCTACCTGTCCGAATGGACGGGTCGCGCCTGCCCGGTCGTCCCGATTGCAGCTGCCCAAGCATGCGGACTTCTCGAAATGCTGTTCCGTAGCTCACATCTGCGGGCCTACGTTGAGGGCCGTGAGGCTCCCGCCATCGAAGGAGCCCGGAGAGGACGACAGTCATGAAGGTCGAGGATCTACTCAAGCCGTTTCCGATCAAGGAGTTCCACCCGTTCCCGCGCGCCATGATGGGACCCGGAGCCCACGAGATGGTCGGGCCGGAAGCGCTCAAGATGGGCTTCAAGAAGACCCTGCTGATGTCGTCGGGACTGCGCGGCACCGACATCGTGCACAACATGGCCGAGTCGCTGAAGTGGCACGGCCTCGAGGTGGTGGTGTACGACCAGGTCGAGTCGAATCCCAAGGACTACAACGTCATGGACTCGGTGAAGCTGTACCAGGAGCAGGAATGCGACAGCTTCATCTCCATCGGCGGCGGGTCCACCCACGACGCCTGCAAGGGCGCGCGCATCTCCATCGCCCATGACGGCCGCAACGTCAACGACTTCGAGGGCTTCAACAAGTCGGAGAACCCGAAGAACCCGCCGCACATCGCGATCTCGACCACCGCGGGCACCGGTTCGGAGACCTCCTGGGCGTACGTCATCACCGACACCACCACCGACCCCGACAATCCACACAAGTACGTGGCGTTCGACGACGCGTGCGTGGCGACGCTGGCCGTCGACGACCCGGTGCTGTACTTCGACTGCCCGGTGGACTACACCGCCCAGTGCGGCTTCGACGTGCTGGCCCACGCCTCGGAACCGTACGTGTCGCGGCTGAACTTCGAACCGTCCCTTGGCAATGCGATCCGCGCAATCAAGCTGACCGCCGAGAATCTGCGCGAGGCCACCTGGAACGGTCAGGACCTGGCCGGCCGGCAGGGCATGATGTACGCGCAATACATTGCCGCGCAAGCATTCAACTCCGGCGGGCTCGGAATCATCCACTCCATCTCGCACGCGATCAGCGCGTTCTACGACACCCACCACGGGCTCAACAACGCGATCGCGCTGCCCCGGGTGTGGGCCTTCAACATGCCGGTGGCCTACAAGCGCTTCGCCGACATCGCCGAGGCCATGGGCGTGGACACCTACGGCATGACCGACGTCCAGGCAGCCGACGCCGCGCTGGCCGCCGCGATCCGGCTGCTGCGCGACGTGAACATCATCGAGCGGTTCGTCGACGTCAAGCAGGACAGCTACTCCAAGAACCGACTGGGCCAGGGTCCCACCAAGTTCTACGAGAACGCGCCGGTGATCA
>JAHFVB010000063.1 GCA_023264755.1 Mycobacterium sp.
CGGACTCGTGACGCTGCACTTCAACCCGTCGCAGAAGACCATTGCCGTGCGGGTAATGCTGCCCGAGTCGGGCGGGCTGCTGCCGAATCAGGACGTCACCGTACGTGGCATACCGGTTGGGCACGTCGAGTCGGTCTACCCGGCCGCCACCGGCGTGGAAGCCGTCGCCGTCATCGACGGCGACACGCGCATCCCGCAAGGCAGCCCGGTGAGCGTGTCGGCCCTGTCCGCGGCCGGCGAGCAGTACCTGGACTTCCGGCCCGTCACCGACAACGGTCCGCCGTTGACCGACGGCACCGTGATCCAGCAAGACCAGGTCACCGTTCCGGTGTCGTTGCCACGGCTGTTGCAGACCGCCCGCGGCGTGTCGGCCCAACTGGACACCAAGAAGCTGTCGGCGATGTTGACCGAACTACGAATCAGTCGCCAAGGGCCGGAGAAGTTGAGGGCAATCCTCGATGGCGGGACGTTCCTGGTGTCCACGCTCGATTCCGTGCTCCCCGAGACGGTCAGCGCGTTGCGAAACAGCCGAGTGGCCTTTGCGACGTTGGCCGACGTCAATGATGGCTTGCGGGATACGGTTTCGAACCTGCACACCGTGCTCGATGGCGTCAATTCCATGGAGGGTGGCTACCGCACCCTGGTCAAGAGCGGTCCGGGACAACTCGCCACCATCGACGGCCTGCTGTCGGACAACCGCGCCACGATGGTGCAGCTGTTGGGGAACCTGACGACGGTATCCCAACTCGTCTATTTGCGGGTTCCGGCCTTGAAGGCCCTATTCCCCACCGATCGTGGCTCGGCCCTCGATGCCATCGCCACCGTGTTTCACGATGGCGGCATGTGGGGCATTGGCGACATCTACCCTCGGCAAAGTTGTGACTACGGCCTCCCCCGGCACCCAGTCTCACAACCCGATTCGGTGGAGCCGTACCTCTACACGTACTGCGCCAATCCAGACCCCAGTTTCTTGGTTCGCGGCGCCCGAAACGCCCCACGCCCACCTGGGGACGACACTGCTGGACCGCCACCCGGGGTCGACCCGTTGGCGAAGACCGATCCCACTCCGATAGGCCCGCATTCCATTCCCAATCCATACGGTGGACCGAAGCTGCCCGCAGTGCTTCCCCCCGATTGACCACAACCCGGAGGTATCAGTGTTCAACCGATCCCACGTGAAGACCGTCTTCGACGAACTCGACGAACTCGAACTGTTGGGCGACAACGGAACCGACGATGGCAAGGCCGACGAGCCGGGCGGCGACGCCGGGGGCGACTCTGGAAGGGCGCCGGCCGCCACCGAAGCCGCCGATACCGTCGCCAAGCCGACCGCCACCGAAGCCGCCGCAGCTCCCGACGCCAAGGTTGCCGAAACCAAGGTCGCCGAAACCAAGGTCGAAGCCGCCGCCGATTCCGAAGACGCCGAAGCCGATCAGGAGGAACCCGACTCCAGGTCAGGGCGCTGGGCCCGCGTTCGTCGTCCCCTGCTCGTCGCGACGGTAGGCGCCGTCCTCGTCGCCGCACTCGGCGCGGCGGGCTACTTCGGCTGGCAGTACAAGCAACTCACCGATACCGCCGCGGCGGGTCGCACGGCGTTGGCGGTGGCCCGGAACTACGCCGTCACCCTGACCACCGTGCAGAGCAAGGACATCGACAACAACTTCACCGCGGTACTCGACGGTGCCACCGGCGAGTTCAAGGACTTGTACAGTCAGTCGGCTACGCAGCTGCGCCAGATACTGATCGACAACAAGGCCGAAGCCAGTGGCACGGTCATCGACGCCGCGGTCAAGTCGGCGACGAAGACCAAGGTCGATGTCCTACTGTTCGTCGATCAATCGGTTACCAACAGCCTCAACCCCACCCCCCGAATCGATCGCAATCGCGTGACGATCACCATGGAGCTCGTCGACAACCGCTGGCTGGCCAGCAAAGTCGATGTCAACTAACTCCTCAGAGCGCTGCCCGAGCACGCTGAAGCGGCTAATCCGCGGGTCGGCCGTTGCCACGGCGGCCTGGTGTTTCTTCGTCACCGGTGCGCCTCCCGCCACCGCATCCGAGGCCTGGTGCACGGCCGAGGTGGGCGGAAGCTGGGACGCGTCCGGCAACGCCTGCCATGCCTCAGTGGTATCGAATCGCCAAGCCACGATGGACATCTCGATCACCGTCCCCGACGACGTGGTCAATGATCCCACCATGGGGCCGGTGATCCACCGGTACGTGACGGCCTTCGCCAACCAGTGGCGCACCCTCGGCGCCACGATGCCGCGCGACAACGTCGTCCGCACCGACTACACGCTCTACAGTCGATCGCCGTCGCTCAAGTCGGTGGTCTTCCACGAGTTCTGGCAGACGGTGGGCACCTTGCCCAACAACGCGTATCGGACCTGGACCTTCGACCTGGACAAGGGCCGACAGGTGCAGCTGGCCGACCTGTTTCGGCCGGGCGTCGACCCCTCGGTCGCATTGCCTCCCCTGGTCCGCCCGTTTCTGGCCGATGCACTCGATCAAGCCCCGCCGCCCCACATCGCACAGACCTATCCCTTCCTCACCAGCGAGTGGGAGCCGCAACCCGACGGATCAGGCTTTTCCAGCGGCTATCGCGCGTTCGCCATCACCGCGGACGAGCTGATTCTCTACCTGCCGGATGCCCCCATGGCTCATCCGACGCCGGCACCGCGCAACCAGCCGGTCTGGTCGATGGACGGCGGCACCGTCACCGCGAGGATTCCCCTCACCGCTCTGACGTCGATATTGCGCAGTTAGGCGGGATCCATTGCGTCCCCCTCAGTTAGCCCTTGTCGTAGCCTGATTGACATGGCCCAGCCGAAAACGTCCTCGCCCCGACTGTCGGTTGACGATTGGTTGCAAGCGGGCTACGCACTGATCGCCGAGCAGGGCATTCGCGCCTTGAAGATCGAGAACCTCTGTCGACAAATCGGAGCCACTCGCGGAAGCTTCTACTGGCACTTCGAGGACATGGAGAGCTACCGCACGGCGCTCGTCGACTACTGGACCGAATTCCTCGAGCAGGATCGCGAGTCGATGGCTCAGCTCGACGAGCTGCCGCCGCGGGAACGGCTGTCGCGCATGATGACTGCCTTGGTCAGCCCTCAGCATTGGGTGCTCGAAAGGGCGATGCGTGAGTGGGCGCGTTCGGATCCCACGGCGGCGGCCAGCGTACGTTCGGCCGACCGGCGTGTGCTCCGCGCCGTCACCCGCGCCTACCTCGATTACGGCTTCAGCGCGCCCGAAGCCAAGCTGCGGGCGAGTTCCACCTTTGCTGCCGGCATCGGTTTGCTACACCTGGCCGGCTCCAGCGCACTGGCCCGCTCGGCGGCTCAGCGCAACGGGTTTCTCGAGCTGATGCTGTCGGGTGCCGGCCCCCACTGAGCCGGCACGGCGCGGCTTCTGAGGCCACGAAGTCGCCGATCGGGCACGACCCGGGCCGGGAGTGACTACCGTTCGCTTCATGATCACCGACTCGCCGCAGGCCGAGCTCATCTTCCGCGGCGGCACGATCCTCACGATGGAGGAGGCCAGGCCGCGGGTCGAAGCGGTCGCCGTCGCCGGCGGGCGGATCCTGGCCGCCGGGGCCGAAGCCGACGTGATGGCAACCCGCGGCGCGGCCACCGAGGTCGTCGAATTGGGTGACCGCACGCTGCTGCCCTCGTTCATCGACGCCCACGGCCACTTCGCCAATGCACCACAGATTATCAAGTGGGCCAACGTATCCGGTGTTCCCGCCGGCCCCGTGACGTGCATCGCCGACATCCAGAGCGTGCTGCGGCAATTCGTGACCGCGAATGCGGTGCCCGCCGGCGACTGGGTCATCGGCTACGGCTACGACGTCTCGAATCTGTCCGACGGCCGCCAGTGCACGCGCGACGACCTGGACTCCGCGCTTCCGGACCACCCCGTGATGCTGATCCACAGCTCCAACCACGGCGCGGTGCTCAATTCGAAGGGCTTCGCCGCGGTGGGCTACGACGCCTCGACGCCCACCCCGCCCGGTGGACTGATCCTGCGTAGGCCCGGCAGCAACGAACCCGAGGGCCTGATCATGGAGACGGCCTTCGTGCCGATCTTCGCCGACATGCCTCAGCCTTCCGAGCAGGAACTGTTGGACACCTTCGACGCCGCCCAACGGCTCTACGCCTGCAAGGGCATCACCACCGTTCAGGAGGGCGCCACTCACGCCAAGGACCTCGCGCTCATCCGCACCGCAGCCGAGCAGGGCCGGCTGTACCTGGACGTGGTTGCGGTGCCGCTGGTGCTGGAGGTCCCCAAGCTCGTCAAGGAATACTTCCCCGACTTCACCGGCGGCCCGATGGAGCTGCCCGACACGGCGGCCGAGTCGTTCGGCACCTATCGCAACCGGCTCAAGCTGCAGGGCATCAAGTGCATCGTCGACGGCTCCCCGCAGGGCAAGACGGCGTTCTGGACCAAGCCGCTGCTGACCCCGGGCCCCAACGGCGAGCCCGACTGGTGCGGCCAACCGGTATTCCCGAAGGAGCTCATCGACCGGATGATCAAGGAGCTCGCCGACGCGGGCATTCAGATCTTCAGCCATTGCAACGGCGACGCGGCGATCGACATGATGATCGACGCCTGCCGGTCCGCCGGCATGACGGCCGACGACGACCGCCGCACCGTGATCATCCACTCCCAGTTCATGCGGCCCGATCAGCTCGACGACTACGTCGAATTGGGGCTGTCGCCAAGCTTCTTCACCGTGCACGCCTACTTCTGGGGCGACCTGCACAAGGAGAACCTGGGCCAGGAGCGCGCCTACTTCCTCAGCCCGATGGCCTCCGCGGTCGCCAAGGGGCTGCATTGCTCGAACCACAACGACTTCTCCGTGACGCCCATCGAACCCATGCGGATGGTGTGGAGCGCCGTGGCCAGGCAATCTCGCTCGGGTGAGGTCATCGGCCCCGACGAACGCGTCGAACCCTGGCAGGCGCTCAAGGCGCTGACCATCGAAGCGGCCTGGCAGATTCGCGAGGAGCACGACAAGGGCACCATCACCGCCGGCAAGCTGGCCGACCTGGTCGTCCTCGACGGCGATCCGACCACGGTCGCGACCGACCGGCTGCTGGACATCGCCGTCGTCGAGACGTTCAAGGAGGGGCGGCGCGTCTACCAGGCCTGACTATTGGGCCTGGCTCACCGACGACATGTGGAAGTCGGAAATCCGCAGCGACGGCATGGACGCCCTGGTCGCCCAGTCCCCCCACTCGCGGGGCAGCGTGACCTCGCTGACACCGGCCTCGGTGGCGCGGCGTAACATGTCCAGCGGGCTCTCGTTGAACCGGAAGTTGTTGACCGCGCCGGTGACCGCACCGTCCTCGACCAGGTACACCCCGTCGCGCGTCAGCCCCGTGAGCAGCAACACGGTGGGATCGACCTCGCGGATGTACCACAACGTCGTCAGCAGCAGCCCGCGCTCGGTGGCGGCGATCATGTCGGCCAGGCTGGCGGTGCCGCCGGTCATGACCAGATTGTCGGCGGGCACTGCGACGGGACTGCCGAACTCGGCGGCCGCCGCCCGCGGGTAGGCCAACGCGTTCACCGTGCCGTCGCGGATCCAGTCCACCCGATCGATGTCGAGCCCGTTGTCGAACAACGAGATTCGCTCCGACGATCTGGTGGTCGCCACGAACGGCGCGCACTCCAGGCCGTGGGCCGCGGGATCGGAGTACAGCGTCAACCCGAGCTCGGTGAGCCGCTCCCCCACCCGCGTGCCGCCCGGCGCGGACAACGCAGTGCGCCCCTCTTGCGCACCACGACCGTCCATCGTCCAAGACAGGTAGATCATCATGTCGGCAACCGTCGACGGCGGCATCAACGTCTCATACCGGCCGGCGGGCAACTCGATGGTACGGGCCGCCCAACCCAGTCTGGTGTCCAAGTCCGCGAGCATGGAATCGATTGGCACCCCGACGAAGTCAGGTGTGCTTACCCCCGCCCAAGCGCTGGCCGCGGCGCGCTTCGCGTTGAGCTCGACCGATCCGGTCGGCTGGGTGTAGCGCCGCCGCAGTCCCGTCGACGAGGCCAGGAAGACGGTCTCGAGCTCGTGGCGCGCGAACCCGTACAACCGGTCGGAGCCCCGGAACGCCACCGCCAAACCCCTTGCGACATCGGCGAAGACGTCGCAACCGGTCGTTGGAACCGGCGCCTCCCAGTCGGCGGAGTCGCCCGCGCCCGTCAGCGCGGGGGCGGTGTCGCGGGCCTCGGGAGCGGCGTTGGCCGCCTGTTGCGAGGCCGCCACCAGGCCAGCGATGGAGGCGGGATCGACCTCGCTCGACTGCACCGACCCGACATGGGCCGCATCGCCGCGTCGCACGATCGAGATCACCGTGGTGTCCCGGCTGACCGTATCGCCGTTGGTGGTCATCGAATTGCCGGCCCAGCGCAACGCCGCCGTCGAACGGTCCTTGACCAGCACCGTGGTCTCGTCGGCTCCACCCAACCGCTTGGCCTCCGCGAGCGCGAGCTCGACGACCTCTGGCGCCCCGATCATCGGCCGGACTCCTCACGGGTATTGAGCACGTTGATACCGCGGAACAGGGCCGACGGACAGCCGTGACTGACCGGAGCCACCTGGCCCGGCTGCGCCTTGCCACAGTTGAAGGCACCACCCAAGCGCCACGTAGCGGGTCCGCCCACGGCTTCCATCGCACCCCAGAAATCCGTCGTCGTGGCCTGGTAGGCGACGTCGCGCAGCTGGCCGTCCAAGCGGCCGTTCCGAATTCGGAAGAACCGCTGCCCGGTGAACTGAAAGTTGTAGCGCTGCATGTCGATCGACCACGACTTGTCCCCGACGACGTAGACCCCGTCCTCGACGCGGCTGATCAGGTCCTCGGTGCTCAGGTCGTCCGCACCCGGGGCCAGCGACACGTTGGCCATCCGCTGGATCGGCACGTGGTGCGGCGAATCCGCATACGAGCAGCCGTTGGAGCGGGCCACCCCCAGCCGGGGCGCGAACACCCGGTCGAGCTGATAGCCGACGAAGATGCCGTCGCGCACCAACTCCCAACTCTGGGCGCGCACCCCCTCGTCGTCGAACCCCACGGTGGCCAGCCCGTACTCGACGGTGCGATCGGCGGTCACGTTCATCACCGGTGAGCCGTAACGCATGGTGCCGAGCTTGTCCGGAGTGGCGAACGACGTCCCCGCATACGCGGCCTCGTATCCGATCGCGCGATCGTATTCGGTGGCGTGCCCAATGGATTCGTGAATGGTGAGCCACAGGTTCGTCGGATCGATGACGAGGTCGGTGGGCCCCGCCGTCACGCCGGGCGACTTGACCTTCTCGGCCAACCACTCCGGCAGCTGCGCCAACTCCGTGGACCAGTCCCACCACTCGTCGCCTGCTACGGCTTCCCAACCCCGGGCCGTCGGCGGAGCGAGCGTGCGCATCGAGTCGAACGTGCCGGCCGCGGAGTCGACGGCGACGGCCTCCAGCGACGGCAGCACACGAACGCGCTGCTGGGTGATCGACGACCCCATGGTGTCGGCGTAGAACGTTTGCTCCTTGACCGCATGTAGTGCGGCCGAGACGTGGTCGACGCCGTCGCTGGCCAGCAGCCGGGAGGAGTATTCCTCCAGTACCGCGATCTTGTCGGCCGCCGCGACGTCGAAGGGGTCGATGCGGTAGTCCGAGACCCAGCTGACGTCGGAGTACACCGGCTCGGGCGCCAGCTCGATGGCCTCGCCGTTGAGCGCCTTCAACGTCGTCGCGACCCGCACCGCGCGGCGCGCCGTCTCCGCGGCTACCGCCGGGTCGAGCTCGGCATGGGAGGCAAAGCCCCACGTACCGTCCACGATCACCCGCACGGCCAACCCGAGCTCACGGGTCACGATGGAGGTCTCCAACTCCCGGTCGCGCAGCTGGATGAGCTCCGTGGTGATGCAGTGCACCCGCAGGTCGGCATGGCTGGCGCCGGCGGCGAGCGCAGCCGACAACGCGGCCTGGGCCAGCTCGTGGCGCGGTAGCGCAAGGAATTCGGCATCGACCCGTCGGCGCGCAGTCACGGCTCTACCGTAGTGGCATCGGCCGAAGTAGCCAGCGATGCCCTTTAATGACTTCGTGAGGCTGCCCGGGTTGCGTCGGACGGCAGTGGGATATGCGCTGCTGGCGCCCAGCCTGTTCGGGGTGGCGATGTTCCTGCTGCTGCCGATGCTCGTCGTGGTGTGGCTATCGGTCTACCGGTGGGACCTGCTCGGTCCGATGCAGTACGTCGGACTGGCCAATTGGCGTTCGGTGCTTACCGATTGGTCCTTCGGCAGGTCGCTGGCAGTGACGGTGCTCTTCGTCGCCCTGGTGGTGCCCGGGCAGACCATCCTCGGTCTGTTCGCCGCCACGATGCTGGCCCGCGGCCTTCCGGGCAGCGGCTTCTTTCGCACGCTGTACGTGCTGCCGTGGATCTGTTCGCCGCTGGCCATCGCCGTGCTGTGGCGCTGGATTCTGGCGCCGACCGACGGTGCGGTGAGCACCGCCCTTGGGCATCGCATCGAATGGTTGACCGACCCGCAACTGGCCCTGCCCGTCGTCGCGGCGGTGACGATCTGGACCAACGTCGGCTACGTCACGCTGTTCTTCCTCGCCGGCATCCTGGGCATCCCCCAGCAGCTGCACGACGCGGCCCGTACCGACGGCGCGAACGCCTGGCAGCGCTTTCGCTTCATCACCCTGCCGATGCTGCGCCCGACGCTGTTCTTCGTCTCGGTCACCGGCATCGTCAGCGCGGCCCAGGTGTTCGACACCGTGTACGCGCTGACCGGCGGCGGCCCCACTGGGCGCACCGACCTGGTCGCACATCGCATCTACGCCGAGGCGTTCGGCGCCGCGGCGGTGGGCCGGGCCGCGGTGATGGCGGTGGTGCTGTTCGCGCTGCTGATCGGCCTCACGCTGGCCCAGCAGCTCTACTTCCGCCGGCGGATCAGCTATGACGTCGTTTAGCCGCGCCGCCACCGCCGTCGTGAGCTACCCCGTGCTGATCCTCGGGGCGGTCCTCACCGTCGTGCCGTTTGGGCTGGGGCTAGTGACGTCGTTCACCTCCGCCGAGCAGTTCAACACCAAGTCGCCACTGTCGCTGCCCGCCCCGCCGACCCTGGCCAATTACGCGGGCTTGGCCGACGCCGGGTTCGGCCGCGCGCTGGTCGTCACGGCACTGATGACCGCCGTCATCACGCTCGGACAGCTGACGTTCTCGGTGCTGGCCGGTTACGCCTTTGCCCGGCTGGAGTTTCCGGGCCGCGACGCGCTGTTCTGGGTATACGTCGCGACGTTGATGGTGCCCCCGACGGTGATGGTGGTGCCGCTCTATCTGATGATGGCCGAGGCGGGGCTACGGAACACCTTCTGGGCGTTGGTCTTGCCGTTCATGTTCGGCTCACCGTACGCAATCTTTCTGTTGCGCCAGTACTTTCGCGCCATCCCCGCCGACCTGATCAAGGCTGCGCGGATCGACGGCGCCAACACCCTGGACGTCATCACGCACGTCGTACTGCCCGCCAGTCGCCCGATCCTAGTGACGCTGGCGTTGATCACCGTCGTCTCGCAATGGAACAACTTCATGTGGCCACTGGTCATCACCAGCGGGAGCAAGTGGCAGGTGCTGACGGTCGCCACCGCGGGACTGCAGTCCAGGTATGACGCGCAGTGGACCTTGGTCATGGCGGCGACGACGGTCGCGATCGTGCCGCTGCTCGTGCTGTTCGTCGCGCTGGGCCGGCACCTCGTGCGCTCGATCGTGGTGACGGGGCTGAAGTGAACCCGCCCCCCTCGTTGACACTGCACTCATGGCGTAGAACTGCGAGTAACCGTCGCCGTGAGCGCAGTCTCAACGCGCGCAGCTCGCTGTGGCGGCTGCGGCCCAGGTTCTCGACGCTGTTCTTCGCCGGGCTGGCGGTGCTGTTCACCGTCTTGCTGGCCCTCGCATCGCTGCTGGGCCGCTCGGACGGCAGCGGGCGAACCGTGGTGACCGTGCGATTGTGGGACCCCCAGGTGGCGCAGGCCTACCGCGCCTCCTTCGAGGAATTCAGCCGCACCCATCCCGACCTCGAGGTGCGCGTCAACGTCGTCCCCTATTCGTCCTACTTCGATGCACTGCGCACCGACGTGGCCGGCGGCGGTGCCGACGACGTGTTCTGGTTGTCCAACGCCTACTTCGCGGGCTACGCCGACAACGGCAGGCTGCTCGACGTCGGGCAAACGCTGGGGCCTTCGGCGGCGGCGGCCTGGGATCCGCTGGTCGTCACACAGTTCACCCGCAACGGCGCACTGTGGGGCGTACCCCAACTCACCGACGCGGGCATCGCGGTGTACTACAACGCCGAGCTGCTCGAGCGGGCCGGAGTGAACCCCGCCGAACTGGGCTCGATGCGCTGGTCCCCCGGCGCCGACGACACGTTGCGGGCACTGCTCGCTCGATTGACCGTCGATGCCAAGGGCACTCGCGCCGACAACGCGGCGTTCGGCGCCGCCGACGTGCGGCAGTGGGGCTACAACGCGGCCAACGATCTGCAGGGCATCTACCTGAACTACGTCGGCTCGGCCGGTGGCACGTTCCAGGACGGGGATCGGTTCGCCTTCGCCAACCCCGCGGCCACGCAGGCCTTCGAGTACCTCGTCCGGCTCATCGACGTCGACCACGTCGCCCCACCGGCCTCCGACACCAACGACAACGGCGACTTCTCCCGCAACCAGTTCCTGCAGGGCAAGATGGCGTTGTTCCAATCCGGCACCTACAACTTGGCCGCGATCGCCGATCAGGCCCGCTTCCGGTGGGGGGTCGCGATGCTGCCCGCCGGACCGACCGGCCGGGTCAGCGTCACCAACGGCATTGCCGCCGCCGGCAATTCGGCCACCCGCCATCCTGAGGCCGTACGCGAGGTGTTGGCGTGGATGGGCAGCCCGGCGGGCAACGTCCACCTCGCCGCCAACGGCGCCGCCATCCCCGCGGTGACCGCCGCAAAGCCCGCGTACTTCGACTACTGGGCGAGGCGGGGAGTCGACGTGCGCCCCTTCTTCACGGTGCTCGACGGGCCCCGCATCCCCGCCCCGGGCGGCCCGGGCTTTCCCGCGGGGTTCCAAGCCCTGAAGCCCTACTTCGACGAAATGTTCCTCGGCCGCCGCGACGTCGCGGCGGCCCTCGCCGATGCGCAGGCGGCGGCCAACACCGCCGCGCAGCGCTAGCGGCTGGTGGCCAACGGCGTGGCGACTTCGACCCACACCGAGAGCCCGCACACCGCGAGCAGCACGGTCAACGCCACGGCGTCAGCCCATTTCGGGCGGGACGGCAGGGCCGAGAGTTGACCGGTGCCGCCCCGCGCGGTGATCGCATCGCCCATTTCGTCGGCCCGGCGCAGCGCCACCGTGAGAGCGGCCGCCAGCAAGTCGATGACTTCGGCCGACCAGCGGTGCTGGCGCGCTCGAGGGCCGATCGCAGGGTCGCGCGGTCGTAACCGGCGGGCGGCGAACAACACTCGGAATTCGTCGATCAGCATCGGAAAGGCGCGCAGGGCTAGGGCCAGCGCGACGGCCCACTCGTCGACCGGAAGCCGGATCAGCTTCAGCGGACGTCCCAACTTGGCGACGGCGGGCGCGATGTCGGCGACGTTGGTGGTCCAGGACACCAGCGCACCCAGTCCCAACAGGACGGCCGCCAACGTCATGACCTGCAGGTAGCTGAACACGCCTCCGAACCCCACGGCCACCCCGCCGACGGTGAGCCACGGGCGGCCTCCGGAGAACGCCGTGATGACACCGCCAAGCACGATCACGATCCACAACCACCGCGGCACCGAAGGCAGGGCGCCCCTGGGGATTCCAGCAAGCCACGCGGTCAGCACCACCAGGGCGCCGACGATGACGATGGGCACCCAGCCGGGGTAGAACGTCAGGAGCACTCCGATGCCGGCGACGACGAGCAGCTTCGTGCCCGCCCACAAACGGTGGATGACGCTGTCCCCGGGCACCGGGCGCAACAACACCACCGGCCTGCGCTGCTTGTTGGTGGTCACGACGCCCCTCCCGCCGTGGTCGGCGTCGTCATCGGTGTCGGTGCGAACGAGCCGTCCTGGAGCCGCAGGGTGCGTGGGCACAATTCCTCCAGCCCGGAGAAGTCGTGCGAGATGACGATGACCGTCAGGCCCGTATCGCGTCGTAGCCGTTCGAGCAGGCTCAGCAGCCCGCGCCGGCTCGCGGCATCCAACCCGGCCATCGGCTCGTCGAGGATGATCGCCCGCGGGGAGCGCGCCAGCAGCCCGGCCAACACCACTCTGCGCATTTGACCACCGCTGAGCTGGTCGATGCGGCGCAACCCCAACGCGGGATCCAGCCCGACGGACGCAAGGGCCTGCTCCACCAGGCGGTGATTGTGGTAGTCGAAACCGGCGGCCGCTGCGATTTCGAGGTCCACCCGGCTGCGCATCAGCTGCAGTCGGGCCGCTTGGAACGAGATGGCAATGGCGCCAACCTGTTCCGACACGGGCTTGCCGTCGAGCAGGCAGCTTCCGGTGGTCGGCTCGAGTAGTCCGGCCATGATCCAGGCCAGCGTCGACTTCCCCGAGCCGTTGAGCCCGTGGATCAACAGGCCGTCCCCCTCGGCGACGGCGAAGTCGATGTCACGCAGCGCCGTGGAGGCCCACGGCGTGCCGCTGCCGTATTCGTGACCGACACCCCTGAGCTCGAGCAGCGCGGCCCCGCCGTGGTGAACCGGCGCCGCCGTCGCCGCCGGCGCAGGTGCGGTGGCCACCATCTCGACGTTGTCGGCGTTGCCCGTCAGGTTGATGGTGCGGTCGGCTGACGCGGCCTCGTCGTTGTAGTGGGTGATGTGGACCAACGACATGTGGTGCCGGTCCGATAGCCCCGAGAGCACCTCGATGAGCGCATCGCGCCCGTTCTGGTCGACCATGCTGGTGACCTCGTCGGCGATGAGCAGCGCCGGCTCGCGGGCCAGGGCGCCGGCCACGGCCAGCCGTTGCAGTTCCCCACCGGACAGTCCACCGGTATCGCGTTCACCCAACCCGTCGAGTCCGACTTCGGCGAGCAGCCGGTCCACGTCGGTGGTGGTTCCGGGCGGCAGTCCCCACACGACGTCGTCGACGACGCGCGTACCGAGCACCTGGCTCTCCGGATGCTGCATCACCACGGCGGTACCGCCGAACTGGCCGAGTCCGACGGCGCCGGGCCGCTCCACGGTGCCCGCCGTCGGCGCGCGTCCGGATAGCAGCAACATCAACGTCGTCTTGCCCGACCCGTTCGCCCCCGTGACGGCGAGGTGTTCGCCGCGCTCGACGGTCAGCATCACGGGTCCGATGG
>JAHFVB010000443.1 GCA_023264755.1 Mycobacterium sp.
ACAGAACGGGATACCGCAGTCCATGCAGCGCCGGGCCTGTTGGGAGACCTCACCGGCCCGCTCGTGCGGATTCTGCTGCTCGTAGACCTCGCGCCAGTCGCCGACCCGTTCGTCGACTGGGCGCTTCGGCGCTTCGACCTTCTGTACTTGCAAGAAACCCTGCGGGTCAGCCACGGGTCGCCTCCATGATCGCCGAGTCCACGTCGCGTCCCTCGGCCTTGGCCATCCGGGTCGCTTCCAGGACGCGTTGGTAGTCGGTGGGCATGATCTTGGTGAACTGCGCGCTACGCCGCGGCCAGTCCGACAGCACCGACGTGGCCACCGTGCTGCCGGTGTAGCGCGCATGGCGGGCCACCACGTCGCGCAACCACACCAGGTCCTCGGTGTCGGGACGCTGCAACGCCACCATCGCGGTATTCACCCGCGCCGGATCCAGTCCGAGCACGAACGCGATGCCACCCGACATTCCCGCGGCCATGTTGCGCCCGGTCTTGCCGAGCACGACCACGCGCCCGCCCGTCATGTACTCACAGGCGTGGTCGCCGACCCCCTCGGTGACGGCCAGCGCACCGGAGTTCCTGGCAGCGAATCGCTCCCCGACCTTGCCCCGCAAGAACACCTCGCCGGAGGTCGCGCCGAAGATCAGCGTGTTGCCCGCGATGACGTTGTCCTCGGGCAGGAACAGGACGTCCTCCGGGGGCCGCACGATGATGCGTCCACCCGAAAGGCCCTTGCCGACGTAGTCATTCGCGTCGCCGGTGAGCTCGAGGGTGATTCCGGGCGGCAGGAAGGCGCCCAGCGACTGCCCGGCCGATCCGGTCAGCGCCACCGTGATGGTGTCCGCCGGCAGCCCTTGGGCCCCGTAGCGGCGGGTGACCTCCGAACCCAGGAGCGTCCCCACGGTGCGGTTGACGTTGCGCACCGGCAGTTCCAGCCGTACCGGGTGCGCGTCTTCGAGCGCACCCTCGGCCAGCGCCACCAGCGTCTGGTCCAGCGCGTGCTCGAGTCCATGTTCCTGGCCGCGCACGCGCCTGCGCTGAGTGATTTGCGCGCCGCTGGAGTCGGTGGGCACCGCGAAGATGGGCGACAGGTCAAGGCCCTGGCTCTTCCAGTGCGCCACCCCCGGGTCGGTATCGAGCAGGTCGGCGTGGCCGACGGCCTCGTCGATGCTTCGGAAACCCAAATCCGCCAAATACTTTCGCACCCCCTCGGCGATGAACCGGAAGAAGTTCTCGACGAACTCCGGCTTGCCGTTGAACCGGGCCCGCAGTTCGGGATTCTGGGTGGCCACCCCCACCGGGCAGGTGTCGAGATGGCACACGCGCATCATGATGCAGCCGGACACGACCAGCGGGGCGGTGGCGAAGCCGAACTCCTCGGCACCGAGCAGTGCCGCGACGATGACGTCGCGTGCCGTCCGCATGCCACCGTCGCACTGCACGGTGATGCGGTCCCGCAATCCGTTCAGCACCAACGTCTGCTGGGTGTCGGCCAGTCCGATCTCCCACGGTGCACCCGCATGCTTGAGCGAGGTCAGCGGCGCCGCGCCGGTGCCACCGTCGTACCCGGAGATCAGCACGACGTCGGCGTGCGCCTTCGACACCCCGGCCGCCACCGTCCCCACACCGACCGAGCTGACGAGCTTGACGTGGATCCGAGCCTGGGAGTTGGCGTTCTTGAGATCGTGGATCAGCTGGGCGAGATCCTCGATCGAGTAGATGTCGTGATGCGGCGGCGGCGAGATCAGCCCGACACCGGGCGTGGAGTGCCGGGTCTTGGCGATGTTCGGATAGACCTTGTAGCCCGGCAGCTGTCCGCCCTCGCCGGGTTTGGCGCCCTGCGCCATCTTGATCTGGATGTCGGAGGCGTTGACCAGGTAGTCGCTGGTGACCCCGAAGCGGCCCGAGGCCACCTGTTTGACGGCACTGCGCCGCTTCGGGTCGTAGAGCCGGTCGACGTCCTCCCCGCCCTCACCCGAATTCGACCGTCCGCCAAGGTTGTTCATGGCGATTGCCATCGTCTCGTGGGCCTCGGCGGAGATCGATCCGTAGCTCATCGCTCCGGTGTTGAACCGGGTGCAGATCGACTCGACGGATTCGACCTCCTCCAACGGCACGGGTGGCCGCACCCCGGTCTTGAGCCCGAAGAGGCCCCGCAAGGCCCCACCCTCGCGAGCCAACCGGTCGACTTCGTCGGAGTACTTCTGGAAGACCTCGTAGCGACCGGTTCGGGTCGCATGCTGCAGCAAGAACACCGTCTCCGGCGTGAACAGGTGCAGTTCGCCCTCTCGGCGGAACTGGTATTCGCCGCCGATCTCGAGGCGCCGATGCACCCGCTCGGTGGGATTCTCCGGATAGGCCCGGCGGTGCCGCAGCTTGACCTCCTCGGCGAGCACGTCGAGCCCGACGCCGCCGAGCTGGCTGACGGTACCGGTGAGGTACTCGCTGACCACCTCCTTGGACAGTCCGATGGCCTCGAAGACCTGTGCACCGGTGTAGGACCCGACCGTGGAGATGCCCATCTTGCTCATCACCTTCATGACGCCCTTGCCGAGCGCCTTGAGGTAGTTCCGCACCGCCGTGGCCGGTTCGATGCCGGTCAACTCGCCCTCGCGGATCAGATCCTCGATCGACTCGAAGGCGAGATACGGGTTGACCGCGGCCGCCCCGAAGCCGATCAGCAACGCGATGTGGTGCACCTCGCGGGCGTCACCGCTTTCGACCACCAGCGCCACGGTGGTGCGTTCCTTGGTGCGCACCAGGTGGTGATGCACCGCAGAGACCGCCAGCAACGACGGGATCGGTGCCCGGGTGTGGTCGGAATCTCGGTCCGAGAGCACCAGTGTGCGAGCACCTTTGGCGATCGCCTCGCTGGCCCGGTGACGCAAGTCCTCCAGGGCGTCGGCCAGTCCCTCGCCGCCACGTTCGACGTCGTAGAGCGCGCGCAGCACCACGGTCTTGAACCCGGGATGTTCGCCTTCGTCATTGATGTGGACGATCTTGTTGAGCTCGTCGTTGTCCAGCACCGGCCAGGGCAACATGATCTGGCGACACGACGCGGCCGTCGGCTCCAGCAGATTCTGTTCCGGACCCATCACCCGCGCCATCGAGGTGACGATCTCTTCCCGGATGGCGTCCAGCGGCGGGTTCGTCACCTGGGCGAAGAGTTCGACGAAGTAGTCGTAGAACAGCCGCGACCGCTGAGACAGCACGGCCGTCGGGGTGTCGGTGCCCATCGAACCCAACGGCTCGGCGCCGGAGGCCGCCATCGGCACCAGCATGATGCGTAGGTCTTCCTCGGTGTAGCCGAAGGAGATCTGGCGGCGCACGACGGAATCGTGGTTGGGCTGGAAGCGGCCGCGGTCCGGCAGCGTGGTGAGGTCGAGCAGTCCCGCATGCAACCACTCGTCGTACGGATGCTCGGCGGCGAGTTCGTCCTTGATCTCGTCGTCGGAGATCAGCCTGCCCGCGGCGGTGTCGATGAGGAACATCCGGCCCGGCTCGAGCCGGCCCTTGGCCACCACCTCGCCGGACGGAACGTCGAGCACCCCGCTCTCACTGGCCAGGATGATGCGATCGTCGATGGTGCGCCACCAACGTCCCGGCCGTAAGCCGTTGCGGTCCAACACCGCTCCGACGACGGTGCCATCGGTGAAGGTGACGCACGCCGGACCGTCCCACGGTTCCATGATCGATGCGTGGTACTGACAGAACGCCCGTCGCGCTGGGCTGATCGTGGTGTTGTTCTCCCACGCCTCGGGAATCATCATCATCACCGCGTGCGGCAGACTGCGGCCACCGAGGTGCAGCAACTCCAACGTCTGGTCGAACGACGCCGAATCCGAGGCGTCGGGGGTGCAGATGGGCGATAGCCGGGTGAGGTCCCCACCGATGCGGGTACTGGCCAGCATGGCCTCCCGCGCGTGCATGCGGTTGCGGTTGCCGCGCACGGTGTTGATCTCGCCGTTGTGGGCGATGAAGCGGTACGGATGCGCCAGCGGCCACGACGGGAAGGTGTTGGTGGAGAAGCGACTGTGCACGATGGCGATGGCACTCGAGCAACGCTCGTCCCGCAGATCGGGGAAGAACTGCGGCAGCTGCATCGTGGTGAGCATGCCCTTGTAGGTCATGGTGCGACTCGACAGCGAGGCGAAGTACACCCCGGTGCCGGCTTCTTCGCCGTCGGGTATCGCATGGCCGGCCCGCTTGCGCAGCGGGTAGACCCGGCGGTCCAGGTCGATGCCGCCAGGGCGGTTGCCGTTGAACTCGGGTGCTGTGACGAACAGTTGCGCCATGTAGGGCATGCAACTCAAGGCCGTCTCGCCGACCCCGGCCCCGATCGGATCGACCGGAACCTCCCGCCAGCCCAGCACGATCAAGCCCTCGTCGGCCGCGAAGGCTTCGATGCGCTCGCGCGCGGTGTGGCGCGCCACCGGATCCTGCGGCATGAAGCAGATCCCGGCGGCGAAGGTGTTGGCGCCGTTGGCATTCGACTCGGGAAGGTCGAACTCGACGACGGCCCGCAGCAACTCGACGGGCAGCTGGATCAGGATGCCGGCCCCGTCACCGCTGTTCGGTTCGGCGCCAGCCGCACCGCGGTGCTCGAGGTGTTCGAGC
>JAHFVB010000444.1 GCA_023264755.1 Mycobacterium sp.
TCCGCAACCCCAATTCGTTTCCGTCCGCATGCATCTGGCGGCCGGCGACACGCTGGTGCTGTATACAGACGGGTTGACCGAGGCGCGGACGGGGGCCGGTTCGGTTCGGTACGACGACCACGACGCGCTGCTCGACTTCGCCGCCTCGCACGGTCCGGCGACCGCCAAGACGATCGTCGAGTCGATTCAACTGTTGCTGGGCAGTTTCGGCAGCGGCCTCGAAGACGACGTCGCCGTCATGGCGCTTGGCGTGCCCGCGGCGTGAGCACCGGCGCGAGTATTGCGACGCGGTCACGAATGCATACCTATCAACTGCGCACTGGCCACATCAGCCCCACGGCTCACTATCGTCACATCAGCAACTGTTGACGTCCACGCGACGTCCTCCTGGAAGGTGTGACATGTCGCCGCGTCGTCGAATCGCATCGGTATCGGTGGCGTCGGCGGCCGCCATGGGACTCATCGTCGCGGGGGTGGTGGCACCTCCGCCAGCGTCCGCCGAGCCGTGCACGGGTGCCGCCGCAGCCGCCCAGCCATTGCCCAACCAGGCGTTCCGCATCCCCAGCCCATCGGCGATCGCACCGTTCAACCGCCCGATCGGACACAAGCCCGTCGGTGCCAACGACTCCGCACCGTTGCCCAAACTGGGCCTGCTGCCCGCCCTCCTGAAGGCGCTCACGCCGCCCGCCGCGCCGGTCCAAAAGCAAGCGGCAGTGGTACCCACGCCGAAACCCGTCCCGGCCCAGCAAGCCGCGCCCGCCCCAGCGGCTGCCGCAGCGCCCGCAGCCGAGCTCCCGCCGGACCGCGGCCACCCGACCGGGACGTCGCTCGTCGGATGGGTGACCGGCCCAGACAGCCCCAACAACACGATCCAGAAGTTCGCCATCACCGGTACCGACCTCGGAATCATGTGGGACAACGGCAATCCCGCCAACCGTCAGGTACTGATGGCCTTCGGCGACACGAACGGCTATTGCGACATTCCCGGAAAGCAGTGGCGTTACAACACGCTCATGCGCAGCCAAGACGGGTCGCTGTCGAAGACCGTCGCCGTCCCCGACGGCGTGCCGTCGAACAAATTCTCTGGCTCGCCGGTGTGGAAGGCGGGCATCTCCAAACAGATCATCAACAGCATCGGGCGGGCTCCGGAGGAAACGGGCATCATCCCGACGGCGGGCACCTCGGTCGGCAACAACCAGTACATCAACTTCATGTCGATTCGGGACTGGGACAACCCCGGCGCCTGGTCGACCAACTTCTCCGCCATCGCAATGTCCTCCGACAACGGCGAGACCTGGGGCGTCTATCCGGGCACCATCCGCCCGCCCAGCGGCGGCAACGAGAACTTCCAGATGGGGGCGTTCCTCAAGCCCGGCCCTGGCGATCCCTACCTCTACTCGTTCGGCACCCCCAATGGACGCGGCGGCTCGGCCTACATCTCGCGAGTGCCACCCAACCTCGTACCCGACCTGACCAAGTACGAGTACTGGGACGGCGGCAACTGGGTGCCCGGAAATCCCGCGGCCGCCGCCCCGGTGATCCCGGGGCCGGTGGGCGAGATGTCGGCGCAATACAACACCTACCTGAAGCAATACGTGGCGCTCTACTGCAACGGACCCAACGACGTCGTGATGAGGACGGCGCCGGCACCACAGGGCCCGTGGAGTCCGGAGCAGGTGCTGGTGACGTCGAACGAGATTCCGGGCGGCATCTACGCGCCGTTCCTTCATCCGTGGTCGACGGGCAAGGAGCTGTACTACAACTTGTCGCTGTGGTCCGGGTACAACGTGATGTTGATGCATACGGTGCTGTCGTAGGACCCGTCGCGCAGGAGAATAGGCTCGCGTCATGATCGACCAAGCGCAAGCGGACCGGATGACATCGGGGCGGGGCTTCCTCGCCGCCCTGGATCAGAGCGGCGGGTCGACTCCGAAGGCGTTGCGGCTCTATGGGATCGAGGACAGCGCCTACTCCTCGGACGCCGAGATGTTCGACCTAATCCACCAGATGCGCTCCCGGATCGTCACGTCGCCGGTGTTCGGTGGCGACCGGGTGCTGGGTGCCATCCTGTTCGAGGCGACGATGGACCGGGAGTTCGGCGGCAAGCCAGCGGCCAGCTACCTGTGGCAGGACAAGCAGGTGGTGCCCTTCCTGAAGATCGACAAGGGGCTGGCCGACGTCACGAACGGCGTGCAATTGATGAAGCCCATGCCGGGGCTCGACGAGCTGCTCGACCGGGCGGTGGGCCAGGGCATCTTCGGCACCAAGGAACGCTCGGTGATCGGCGCCGCCGACGCGGCCGGCATCGCCGCGATCGTCGAGCAACAGTTCGACGTTGCGCGCCAAGTGCTTTCGCACGGTCTGGTGCCCATCCTCGAACCGGAGGTGACGGTCACGATCTCCGACAAGGCCGCCGCCGAGGACATGCTGCGCGACCAACTCGCAGCCCACCTCGACGAGCTCCCCGAAGGCCAACGGGTGATGGTGAAGCTGTCGCTGCCGACGGTGGCCAACCACTACCTGGCGCTGACCCGCCATCCCAGGGTGATGCGCGTGGTCGCCCTCTCCGGTGGCTACACCCGCTCCCAGGCCAACGCGCTGCTGGCCCAAAACTCCGGTGTCATCGCAAGTTTCAGCCGCGCTCTGACCGAGGGGCTATCCGCCCAACAATCCGACGAGGAGTTCGACGCGACTCTGGATCAGGCGATTCAGTCGATCTACGACGCCTCGGTCGCGGGCTGACCGACGAGCTCCGGATGAAACTCGGCCGCCATCCGGCGCATCCCGTCGCGCCAGCCGACCGTCGTGCGGCCGACGAGCTCGTGCATCCGCGTCACGTCCAGGACGTTGCCGCGTAACGCCTGCGCGCTCTCCTCGAACACCGGCTCCCGGCCCACCAGCGCCCCGAGGTAGGTGCACCAGTCCTGAAGACTGACGACCTCGTCGCCGCCCCAATTGACCGTGGTCGCAGGCACGGCGGCCACCTCGAGCAGCTTCGGGACCATCGCGATGAGGTCGTCCTCGTGAATGGGGTTGTAGCGGGCCGGCCCGCCCGCGGGCACCTCGATGGGAAGCCCCGCCAGCATCAGCTCCAGGTGGAACAGCGGCCACCCTCCGTTGTCGCCGTAGGGCACGTTGAGCCGCGCGATGGTGGTGGGCAGCCCCAGCGCCCTGGCCATCGTGGCCACCACCACCTCCCCGGCGATCTTCGAGATCGAGTAGGTCGGCAGCAGGGGCTTGTGGTTGTCGCCGAGCACGGCGCCTTCCGACCTGGGGGCATCGTCCGGCGGGTCGTAGACGGCGCCCGACGAGCAGTGCAGGAACGCCTTGGCGGCCCGGCAGTGGGCCATCAGTAGGCCGGCCGCCTCGGCGTTGGCCGCCAGATCCTTGTCCCACCTACCGCTCTTGGCCACCGCCAGATTGAGCACGTAGTCGAAGTCGGAGGGGAGGTTCGAAAACTCGCCGGCGGCCAGGTTGACCTGCTCGCACCGAATTCCCGCCCGCTCCAGCCGTTCCCGCCCCGCGGCATCGGTGAAGCGCGCGATCCCCCACACCTCGTTGTCGGGCGCCAGGGCCTTCGCGATGGGGGCGGCGACCTGCCCAGTCGGACCCGTGATCAATATCTTGGAGCCACGCATGAGCTGATGGTAGGTGCGACCCGAGCGGCACCGACGCAAAACGATGCAGGTCATCACGCGCGGAACGCTGGCGCTCGACCGACAGGTGCGCAATGATGCGGCCCATGCGCAAAGTCTCGAGTCTGGTGTCGCTGCTGGCCGTCTTCGGGCTGACGGCGGCCGCCGGCTGTGCCCCGGTCGACAACTCGGCGTCGAATACCTCGTCGACTCCGGCGGCGGCCGGCGCGTGCACGAAGGACTCGATGAAAACCCTCAGCAAGGGCACCATCACGTTCGGCACCGATCAGCCGGCCTACCCGCCGTGGTTCGTCGACGACGATCCGGCCAACGGCAAGGGCTTCGAATCCGCGGTCGCCTACGCCGTCGCCGCCAAACTCGGGTACGCCAAGGAGGACGTCAAGTGGGTGCGCGTGCCGTTCAACGCGGCCATTGCCCCGGGCCCGAAGACGTTCGACGCCAACCTCAACGAGTTCTCCATCACCGATGAGCGCAAGCAGGCGGTCGACTTCTCTTCTCCTTACTTCGACGTCACCCAAGCCGTCGTCACGGTGAAGTCTTCCCCCGCAGCGCAAGCCAAGTCCCTCGCCGGGCTCACCGGGCTCAAGCTCGGTGCCCAGGTCGGCACGACCAGCTATACCGCCGCCAAGGCGCTCGACCCTGCAGTGGCGGTGTTCAACAACAACGACGACGCCAAGGCTGCGCTGTCGAGCGGACAGCTCGACGCCCTCGTACTGGATCTGCCGACGGCCTTCGAAGTGCAGAGCGAACTGACCGACGGACTCATCGTCGGCCAGCTGCCAGCCGGAACCGAGAAGACCGAGCAGTTCGGCATCGTGCTGGACAAGGGCAGCCCGCTGACCGCCTGCGTGTCCAAGGCCGTCGACGAGCTGGGCAACGACAGCGAGCTGTTCAAGCTGCAGAAGACGTGGCTGGCCGGAGCCGGCAACGCGCCGGTCCTTTCGTGACCG
>JAHFVB010000445.1 GCA_023264755.1 Mycobacterium sp.
GTTGGCCGGGGTTAACCCGCTGAGGAACGGCAGGTTGGGCAGGCCGGGGATGGCGGGCGCCGGCGCCGGTTCCGCGTTGGCCGGCGAGGCGAAGAGCAGGGCACCCGGCAGCGCGCAGGCGGCCGCGATCATGCTGGTGGCGAAGATTTTTCTGACGAGAGGCATGGTTTTCCCAATCCGTTGGAGGCACGTCCGAGAGCGACGCTAGTTTGTTACTGGAGTTACTCAAGTGACACGTGTGGCATTTACTCAACCGTGACGGATCGGACGGCATACGGTTACCAATCGCTACAGTCAGGGGATAGAGACGTCTTCGCCACGCCCAAGTGAGTCGCCGCCGAATCGGTGGGCGGCAGTGGCGCCGCATCTGCTGTTGCTGAGCATCGCGCTGCGGATCGCGCTCACCTACCTGGGCCCCAACGGCACCAACTTCATCGACCTCCACGTGTACGTGGACGGCGCCGCGGCGATCGATCGCGGCGGACTCTACGACTTCGTCTATCACGCGCCGGTGCCGCCGATGCCGCTGCAGTTCACGTATCCGCCGTTTGCCGCGCTGCTGTTCTATCCGCTGCACTTCCTGCCATTCCCCGTCGTCGGGCTGCTCTGGCAGCTCGGCGTCATCGCCACCAGCTACGGCTGTGTAGCGGTCACGCTCAAGCTCTTGGGACGGTTCGACCGACGTTCGGCCATGGCCTGGACGGCCTTGGCCATCTGGTTGGAACCGATGCGCCACGTCTTCGAACTCGGACAGATCAGCGCGCTGCTCGCGCTGGCGGTGCTCTGGGCCTGCTACAGCAACCGGTCCTGGGTGTCCGGTTTGCTGGTGGGTTTGGCGGCAGGCATGAAGCTGACCCCCGCGGTGGCCGGGCTGTACTTCCTCGGGGCGCGGCGCTGGGCCGTCGTTGCGGCCGCCGCGGTGGTGTTCCTGATGACCGTCGCGCTGTCGGTGCTGGCGCTGGGCGCCCAGGGCCGCTACTACTTCACCGATCTGCTCGGGGATGCCGATCGGGTGGGCGTCGTCGCGCAGGCGACCAATCAATCGCTACGCGGCGTGCTCGGCTACTTCGTCGGACACGACGTGGGCTACGGTCCGCTGCTGGTGGGGGCCATCGCGGTGACGGCCGTGCTGTCGGTGATGGCTTGGCGTGCAATCGATCCGACGGACGACCTCGGTCGGCTGCTCGTCGTGATGCTGTTCGGCCTGTTGCTCTCTCCGATCAGCTGGACCCATCACTGGGTGTGGTTGCTGCCACTGATCATGTGGTTGGTGCACGGCCCGCTACGGGAGCGCACCCGCAAGGTCGGGTGGGCCTGGCTGGCGCTGGCGCTCATCAGCCCGCCGTGGATCCTGGTGTTCACCGATTCCAGGGGCTGGACGGCGTCGGGCAGTCACTGGTACCTGGCTTGGGCGGGCGGGCTGTACGTACTGGCGGCGCTAGCCACCCTGGCCTACCTCGTCACGCTGCGCCGACGATCCCGTCGATCGCCGATGCCAGCTCCAGATCCTTCGTCGTGAGGCCGCCCTCGGAATGCGTAACCAAGGTGAAAGTCACAGTCCGCCAACGGATGTCGATGTCGGGGTGGTGGTCTTGGGCCTCGGCGACCTCGGCCACGCGACGCACCGCTTCGATACCGTCGAGAAAGGCCGGAAACGTGATGGACCTCTGCAGGGTGCCGTCGACGAGCGCCCAGCCGACGAGCGTGGACAGCGCGCCATCCAATTCCTGCTTCGACAACACGGCCATCACCCGAACGTATACCCTTCCGCGCCATCGCTGAGGCCAGTTCGAAGGCAATCCGGCAGGCGACATCGAACCCAACCTCGAAGCCCATGCCGAACCAGCTCGTCGTAGCCGGCGCCCTGATCTCGGGCGGGACGCTGCTCATCGCCCAGCGGGACCGGCCCGCCGAACTCGCCGGACTGTGGGAGTTGCCCGGCGGCAAGGTCGCGGCGGGGGAGACCGACGCCGCGGCGCTGGCGCGCGAACTGCTCGAAGAACTCGGGGTCGAAGTCGCCGTCGGCGCGCGGATCGGGGCCGACGTGGCGCTGGCCAACGGGATGACGTTGCGCGCCTATCTCGTCGTGCGCACGGGCGGTCCGATCGAACCCCGCGATCACCGCGCGTTGCGGTGGGTGTCCGCCGACGAGCTGGCCGCAGTCGCCTGGGTGCCCGCGGACCAGGGCTGGGTGCCCGAGCTGACCGCCGCGCTGCGGCGCGCCTGACGCGCAGGTACCCGGCTAGTACCCGGCTAGTACCTGAGGTGGTCGCCCACCACCCGCACCGCCGAAACGGCTCCCGGATGGCGTGCGACGTACAGCGGGTGCGTCAGTACCGGGTGCCGGCAGTGTAGGCACGACGGCTGTGGATGATTGGCCGACGCGAACGTCAGGTGGTGACATGCCGCACACCGCACGACGAACAGCGCGCCGGCCCAATTCAGCAATCCGAGGTAGATCGCTGCCGTCGCGGCCACTGCCAGCGCCCCGATCAACGCGACCGTGAGCGCTTCGTAAACCGTCATGATCAGACCTCCAATCAGTGCCGGATGAACCCACGGTACGCCGCATACGCACAGGTCGTCAGGTCTTCCTGGCCCGCTTGGACACCTTGCGCAGCGCTTCGTCGCGCACCCCGACGAGCTCGGCCTGGGACACCTCGTGCAGCACCAGTGGGCAACGTCGGCACCGCGGCGTGGACCTGCAGCACTTCTTCTTCGCCTTGGCCTTCGCGGAGCCGCCGGACTTCGGTCGACCCACGCCCGCTCCTCGACCGTTTTCGCGATTGGTTACCCACGCTGCGACAATGGGTGACGTGGATTTGCCTCAAGATTTTCGTAACGTAGCCATCGTCGCTCACGTCGACCATGGCAAGACGACCCTGGTCGATGCAATGTTGCGGCAATCTGGTGCCCTGAGCCACCGCGGTGACGACTCCGTCGAACGTCTGATGGACTCCGGTGACCTGGAGAAGGAAAAGGGCATCACCATCCTGGCGAAGAACACCGCCGTGCATCGCAAGAACCCCGACGGCAGCATGACGGTCATCAACGTCATCGACACCCCCGGCCACGCGGACTTCGGCGGCGAGGTGGAACGCGGGCTGTCGATGGTCGACGGTGTGTTGCTGCTGGTCGACGCGTCCGAGGGCCCGCTGCCGCAGACCCGCTTCGTGCTGCGCAAGGCCCTGTCGGCGCACCTTCCGGTGATCCTGTGCGTCAACAAGACCGACCGGCCCGACGCCCGCATTGCCGAGGTCGTCTCGGAAAGCCATGACCTGCTGCTCGACGTCGCCTCCGATCTGGACGACGCGGCCCAGAAGGCCGCCGAGGAGGCGCTCGGCTTGCCGGTGCTATTCGCCTCGGGCCGCGCGGGCATCGCCAGCACCACCCAACCGGCCAACGGCGAGAACCCCGACGGGGAGAACCTCGACGTACTCTTCGACGTGCTGCTCGAGCACATCCCGCCGCCGCAGGGCGACCCCGACGCCCCGCTGCAGGCACTGGTGACCAACTTGGACGCCTCGGCCTTCCTCGGCCGACTGGCCCTGATCCGCATCTACAAGGGCCGCATCAAGAAGGGCCAGCAGGTCGCCTGGATGCGTGAAGTGGACGGCCATCCCGTCATCACGAACGCCAAGATCACCGAACTGCTCGCCACCGAGGGCGTCGAGCGGACCAGCACCGACGAGGCCGTCGCCGGCGACATCGTCGCCGTCGCGGGCATGCCCGAGATCATGATCGGCGACACCCTCGCCGACGTCGACCACGCCCACGCCCTGCCGCGCATCACCGTCGACGAGCCCGCGATCTCGGTGACGATCGGCACCAACACCTCACCGCTGGCCGGCAAGGTCTCCGGGCACAAGCTGACCGCGCGAATGGTCAAGAACCGGCTCGACAGCGAGCTCGTCGGCAACGTCTCGGTCAAGGTGGTCGACATCGATCGTCCGGACGCCTGGGAGGTGCAGGGCCGCGGTGAGCTGGCACTGGCCATCCTCGTCGAGCAGATGCGACGCGAGGGCTTCGAGCTCACCGTCGGCAAGCCGCAGGTGGTCACCAGGACCGTCGACGGCAAGCTGCACGAGCCGTTCGAAGCGATGACGATCGACTGCCCCGACGAGTTCGTCGGCGCCATCACGCAGCTGATGGCCGCTCGTAAGGGCCGGATGGAGGACATGGTCAACCACGCCGCGGGGTGGGTGCGGATGGACTTCATCGTGCCCAGCCGTGGCCTGATCGGCTTCCGGACCGACTTCCTGACGCTCACCCGCGGCACCGGCATCGCCAACGCCGTGTTCGACGGCTACCGGCCGTGGGCCGGCGAGATCCGGGCCAGGCACACGGGTTCGCTCGTGTCGGATCGCACCGGCACGATCACGCCGTTCGCGCTGACCCAGCTGTCCGACCGCGGCCAGTTCTTCGTCGAGCCCGGCCAGGACACCTACGAGGGCCAGGTCGTCGGGATCAACCCGCGCGCCGAGGATCTCGACGTGAACGTGACCCGCGAGAAGAAGCTGACCAACATGCGTTCGTCGACGGCCGACGTCTTCG
>JAHFVB010000446.1 GCA_023264755.1 Mycobacterium sp.
GATGCGTCCGCCGCCGGACAGCGGCAGGATCATCACCTCGGTGTCGCCGGTGCCCAGCGAAATCGATTGACCACCAGTCAATTCGACGACTTGCAAGCTGGACTCGGTCCAGCCGGCCGATTCTGGGGTGATGTCGACGGTGAAGGGCGCCGCGGCGCTGCGGGCCGGGATGTAGAGCTTGCTGTGCATGTCAACGTCCCCCGTCGCTTGGCTCGCCCATGATCAGCGCACCATCGACACTGCGGTGGCGACGGCCGAACTCACGTCGTCGTCAGCCGGGTAGAGCAGCGTGCGTCCGACGATGAGCCCGCGCACCGACGGGAGCCCAAGGGCCTTCTCCCAGCTGGCAAAGGCTTCGTCGGGATCGGCCGGATCGCCACCGAGCAGCAGTGTCGGCAGGGTGGTGGACTCCATGACGCGGTCCATCTCGTCGACGACCGGGAGTTTCATCCAGGTGTAGGCCGAGGTAGAGCCCAGACCCTGGCCGATGTGCACCGACTTGATCACCGCGTCGGGGCTCAGGTCGTTGCACACCTTGCCGTCGATCCGGGAGGACATGAACGGCTCGAGCATCGCGATCAGCCCACGCGCGGCGAGTTCGTCGATGGCCTTGGCGCAGGCCGCCATGGTGGCTACCGTGCCGGGATCGTCGAGGGCGATGCGGCACAGCATCTTTCCGCCGTTCATCTTCGCGGCGGCGGTGGACTGCGCGGTGGCGGCGGTCATCTGGTCGTCGAATTCGAAACAAGCTCCGGCGAGCCCGCCGCGGTTGAACGACGAGAACACCACCTTGTCCTCGAGCGCGCCGAGCAGCACCAGGTCGTCGAGGATGTCCGAGGTGGCCAGCGCGCCGTCCACGCCGGGGTCGGCCAACGCGGCGCGCAGGCGATCGAGCAGATCCGTGCGGCTGTTCATGGCGGTGGGCCGCTTGCCGACGGCCAGGGCACCGCGCGCGGGATGGTCGGCGGCGACGATCATCAGTCGGCCGTCGCCGCGAATCGTCGGACGGGTGGTGCGGGCTTCCCACGCGCGGGCGACGGCACCGGGATCGGAGGCGCGTAGGTCGGTGATGGCGGCGTAGTCGGGGCAAACCGGGGTGGGCGAAGCGACGGGAACTGATTCTGGGGCGAGCGAAGCGACGGGAGCTGATTCTGGGGCGAGCGAAGCGACGGGAGCTGATTCTGCGCTAGACATTCACGGCCTCCACTGCGGTCTGTTCGGCCAAGTCCGCGACTTCGGCGGCGGTCGGCATTGCGGTCGAGCATTCGAGGCGGGACGCGACGATGGCGCCTGCGGCATTCGCATAGCGCAGTGTCTTCTCCAGCGGCCAGCCCCGAAGTAGACCGTGAATCAGGCTGCCGCCGAAGCTGTCTCCAGCACCGAGGCCATTCACGACGTCCACCTCGTTCGGCGGGACCGTCACGCAGCTGTGCTTGGTCTTGCCGAGCACACCGCGCGGCCCCTGCTTGACGATCGCCAACTCCACGCCGAGGTCGAGTAGGGCGTCGGCGGCCTTGTGCGGGTTGCTCTCACCCACGGCGACGACGCACTCCTCGCGGTTGCCGACGGCCACGGTGACGTATTGCAGCGCCTGCTGGATTTGCTCGGTCGCAGCAGCGGGGGAGGCCCAGAACATCGGTCGGTAGTCCAAGTCCAACACCGTAAGGGGAACCCGGTCGCCGCCGGGCCCCGCCGCGCCGGAGCGGGTCGCCCACGCGGCGAAGTGCGCACTGCGGCTTGGCTCTTCGGACAGCCCGGTCACCGTCGCCCAGAAGAGCCGGGCCGATCGGATGGCGTCGGCATCGAGCTCTTCGGGGGTGAGTTGCAGGTCGGGGGCGCTCGGCTTGCGGTAGAAGTACAGCGGGAAGTCGTCCGGGGGGAAGATCTCGCAGAACGTGACGGGCGTCGGATATTGGTCGTGGGTGCCGACGTATCGGTTGTCGACTCCCAGCCGGGCCAGTTCGGCACGGACGAACCGGCCGAACGGATCTGCGCCGACACCGGAGATCAGTGCCGTGCGGTTGCCGAGCCGCGCGGCGGCCACCGCGACGTTGGCGGCGCTGCCGCCTAGGAACTTTCCGAACGACTCCACGTCTTCGAGGCCGACGCCGAGTTGCAGGGGGTAGATGTCGACGCCGCTGCGACCGATGGCCAACACGTCGAACGGCTCTGAGGTGGACAAGTCGACTCCCCGGGCGGTAGTTGATGGGCTCGCCTATGAGAGTGCCCTTGGTCGCTCGGCTATGTCAATAGTTTGTCCTGACATTCGGACTTGCCATCATGCGGTGTTACCCTTGGGACTCGAATCGTCTGGTCACCCGGAGATCGGAGGCTGCCACGTGTCGTTGGACGTTGAGCTCGATCGGTCGAGTCCGGTGCCGCTGTATTACCAACTGGCCCAGGCCATCGAGGCGGCCATCCGCGATGGGCACCTCGCGCCCGGCGATCGATTCGAGAACGAACTCGACCTGGCCAAGCGACTCACGCTGTCGCGGCCGACCACCCGGCGGGCCATCCAGGAAATGGTCGACAAGGGCCTTCTGGTCCGCAAGCGCGGCGTCGGTACCCAGGTCGTGCAGAACCCCGTTCATCGTCGGGTCGAACTCACCAGCCTCTTCGACGATCTGGCTCGCGCGGGACAGCAGCCGACCACGCAACTCCTCGAATACCGCGTCGGCAAGGCCGACGACGAGGTGGCCACCGAACTGAACCTGAGCCCCGGGCACGAGGTCGTTGCGATTCAGAGACTGCGCTCCGCCAACGGGGAGCCGTTGGCGGTGATGAACAACTATCTGCCGATCGAGTTGGCGCCCGAACCCGGCGAACTGGAAGGCAGTGGGCTCTACCAGGCGCTGCGGGCGCGGGGGGTGCACATCCGGCTGGCCAGACAGCGGATCGGGGCCCGGCCGGCTTCCCGCATCGAGGCCAAGCTGCTGGCCGAAAAGGCAGGCGCACCATTGCTTTCGATGAATCGCACGGCCTACGACGACTCCGGCAAGGCCGTGGAGTATGGCGATCACTGCTATCGCGCCTCGCGGTACTTCTTCGAGACGACGCTCGTCGACCGCTGAATCGCTGACCTGAGCCCGGCCCCGTACTTCGGATGGTCGGCAAACTTTGGCGCGCCTAGTTACATATGACCTGCAGTCCTAATGTCCGAACAAAGTATTGACAATCCGTTGTGACCCGTATTACATCGTCTATACGTCGTGTCGTAGAGCACTTGTCCGGTGGGCTGGAGCGGGCGACGCGGGAATGTCCAGAGACGGGAGAGACGATGAAGCTCGGTCGGTTGGTGGCAGTCGCTGGAGCGGGGGTGTTGGCACTGGGACTCGCGTCGTGCTCGAGCACCGGTGGCAAGCCGGCAAGCAACGGCGGCGGGATGGGCGCCGGGCAGGCCAACACTCCGCGCATGACCGTCGCGATGATCACCCACGAGGTCCCCGGCGATTCGTTCTGGGACCTCATCCGCAAGGGGGCGCAGGCCGCCGCCGACAAGGACAACATCGAACTGCGCTACTCCTCCGATCCGGAAGCGCCGGGCCAGGCCAACCTCGTGCAGAGTGCGATCGACAGCAAGGTCGACGGCATCGCCGTCACGCTGGCCAAACCCGACGCGATGGCCCCGGCGGTCAAGGCCGCCGAGGCGGCGGGCATTCCGGTCGTCGCCTTCAACTCCGGCTTCGACAACTTCAAGGCGATGGGCGTACCGGAGTACTTCGGTCAGGACGAGAAGCTGGCCGGTGTCGCAGCGGGCGAGAAGCTGAACTCCGACGGTGCCAAGAAGATCATCTGCGTCATTCAGGAACAGGGCCAGGTCGCACTCGAATCACGTTGCGCCGGAGTCAAGGAGGGCTTCAAGGGCCAGAGCGAGATCCTGAACGTCAACAGCAAGGACATGCCGTCGGTGGAGTCCACGATCACCGCCAAGCTGCAACAGGATCCGTCCATCGACCACATCGTCGCGCTCGGCGCGCCGATCGCGCTCACCGCCGTCCAGTCGGCCGGCAACGCCGGTAGCACGGCCAAGATCGTCACCTTCGACACCAACGCCGCCCTCGTCGACGCCATCAAGAACGGGAAGGTGCAGTGGGCGGTCGACCAGCAGCCGTTCCTGCAGGGTTATCTCGCCATCGATTCGCTCTGGCTGTTCAAGAACAACAAGAACCTGATCGGTGGTGGTCAGCCGACGTTGACCGGACCCTCGTTCATCGACCAGGGCAACATCGACGCCGTCGCGGCCCTGGCCAAGGCCGGAACGCGCTAGCGCCGGTCGGGGAAGAAGAGAGCAGACATGAGTACTCAAGCAGACCTGAACCTGGGCAACCGCGAGGTCGTCCACGACGAACGGGTCAAGGAACGCAATCGCGGGCAGCGCTTGCTGATCCGGCCCGAGATGGGGGCCGCGATCGGCGCCGTCGGGCTCTTCGCGATCTTCCTGATCGTGGCGCCGCCGTTCCGGGAGGCCGCTTCGCTGTCGACCGTGCTGTACGCCAGTTCGACGATCGGCATCATGGCCTGTGGCGTGGCCCTGTTGATGATCGGCGGT
>JAHFVB010000447.1 GCA_023264755.1 Mycobacterium sp.
ATTGGCTGCCCTGGTCGGCGGCCGAGCAGCTGGCCACCCGCACGGCGGTCGCGGTGTTCGACCAGACCTCGTTCTCGAAGTATCTGCTCGTCGGTCCCGACGCCGAAGCCACGCTTCAGTGGTTGTGCACCGCCGACATGGCCGTCGAGATCGGCCGGACGGTCTACACCGGGATGCTCAACCAGCGCGGCACCTACGAGTCGGACGTGACGGTCACGCGCACCGCCGTCGACGAGTTCCTGATCGTCAGCAGTGCTGCCACCACCGAACGCGACAAGGACCACATCGCCAAGCACACCCCGGCCGACGCGCGCGCCGAACTCGTCGACGTCACCTCTGCGCTGGCCGTTTTCGGCGTGATGGGGCCGCGGTCGCGCGAGCTGCTGAACACGCTCACCGACGCCGACCTCAGCGATGCGGCCTTCCCGTTCGGAACCAGTCAGCAGCTCTCGTTGGGCTATTCCACCGTGCGCGCCACCCGTATCACCTACGTCGGAGAACTGGGCTGGGAGCTCTACGTTCCCACCGAATTCGCGGTGGGCGTCTACGAGGACTTGATGGCGGCGGGCCAGGAGTTCGAGCTGACGCGCGGCGGCTACTACGCCATCGAGGCGCTCCGCCTGGAGAAGGGTTACCGCGCCTTCGGCCGCGAGCTGACGCCCAACGACAATCCCGTCGAGGCGGGTCTGCTCTTCGCGTGCAAGCTCAAGACCGACATCGACTTCCTCGGTCGGCAGGCCGTGGAGCAGGCCAAGGCCGACGGGCCGCGGCGCAGGGTCGTCGGCTTCTCGGTCGGCTCGGCCGAGCCGATGCTGTGGGGTGGGGAGCTCGTGCTGCGCGACGGCGCGGTCGCCGGTCAGGTGACCTCGGCGGCCTGGGGTGCTACGACGGGCGCGTGCGTCGGGCTGGCGTACGTCCGGTCACCGGAGTCCGCACCGGTTACCGCCGATTGGATTCGAGCGGGGCAGTACCAGGTGAACGTGGGGGGCGTGCTCTACCCAATCGCCGTGTCGCTCAAGCCGATCTACGACCCCGACAACACCAGGGTCCGCTGACTCCCGGGCCGCCGGTCCGCCGTCAGCGCTGCGCTTCGAGCCCATCCCACAGCTCGTCGAGCGTGTCCAGGATTTCCTCGCCGCGTCCCAGTCCACCGAGATGGCTTTCGCCGGGCAGGGTGTACAGCTCGGCGTCTGGCAACCGGGCCACGACGTGCACTCCGTGTTCGAACGGGACGATGTGGTCCTTGTCGCCATGCCACCAGCGCACGGGAACCTTGACCTCGTCGAGCCGGAAACCCCAGTCCTTGGCGAAGACCGCAACGTCGGCGAACGGCGCGGCCAACTGCTTGCGGCTTCCGTTGAGCAGATCGTCGAGGAACATCGCGCCGAACTCCGGCCGCTCGAGTAGCCGCCGGTCGCCTACCGGCGACACCCACGCGTACGCCTGCAATGCGAGCGGAGCGATGGGCCGGATCATCTGAACCAGCCCGACAGCCGCCAGCCGCAGCGGAAGCCCGATGATCGGCAGCGCGGGGGCCACCTTCGAGCCGAATCCCATCAACCCGCCGGCGATCCCCTCGGCTCCAACCGTGGGGGCCACGCCGCCGAGAATGCAAGCCATCACTACTCGCTCGGGCATCGCCGCTGCGCAGGCCAGTGCATACGGGCCGCCACCGGAGAGCCCGATGACCGCGAACTCGGTTATCCCGAGCGTGTCCGCGATAGTGCCCAGGTCGTCGGCGAAGGCCAGCACGTTCGGATACTGAAACGGCGTCGACGAGCCGATTCCAGGACGGTCGAGGCCTATCAGGCGAATGTGCTTGCGCTCCGCGTACACCCGCGCCTCAATGGGAATCTGCCGCCGGGCGCCGGGAGTGCCGTGCAACCAGAACACGGGACGGCCTTGCGGGTCGCCGAACTCGGCGAATCCGATCTGACGGTCGTCCCCGACGGCGACGTTGCCCTCCAACTTGGGTCGAGCAATGGGCATGGCCATGGGCATGAGTGTCGCACGCGGTGTTTGCCGGTCGGTCGGCTTCGCGCAACGTTGCGTCCCGAGTCAGTCTGCTCACAGGTTCGAGGCGCCGAGCTGCGACAATCGTCGCGATGAACGCCGTGCGCATTGTCGTGGCCGACGACGACGTCCTGCTCCGCGAGGGCCTCGCCAGCCTGCTCGAGCGATCGGGTTTCGAGGTGGTCGGGCAGGCCGGCGACGCCGTGGAGCTGCTGGAGCTGGTGCGTGAGCACAGACCTGCGCTGGCCATCATCGACATCCGGATGCCACCGGCCCACGACACCGAGGGATTGGACGCGGCGAAGACCATCCGCGCCGAGTGGCCCGACACGGCGATTCTGGTGCTGTCGGCTCACGTTGACGTGGAACACGCGATGGAACTGCTCGCGGGCGGCCACGCCATCGGATATCTGCTCAAGAGCCGGGTCACCGACGTCGCGGACTTCGTCGACACCGTGAGCCGCATCGCCAACGGCGCCTCCGTGGTCGATCCCGCGTTGGTGCAGGAGCTGGTCTCGGCGCGTCGACGCGACGACCCGCTGGCCGCGCTGAGCACCAGGGAGCGCGAGGTGTTGACGCTGATGGCCGAGGGGCTCTCCAATGCGGGGATCGGACGGCGCATCTGGGTCACCGAGGGCACCGTCGAGAAGCACGTGCGCAGCATTCTCACCAAGCTCGAGCTGCCCGAGACAGGGGATGACCACCGGCGGGTGCGGGCGGTCATCATGTACCTCGACTCGCTCTGAGGCCGCTAGCTCCGGACGCCCACCAACTCCCGGATGGCCGCGGGGGAGAGGGCGAACTTGGGTAGGAACCCAAGCGCCGGGCTGTCCGCGATCAGGTCGGCGAAGTCCTGCTCGGCGTGAGTCGAAATCAGGATCACCGACGGTGCGGGCGAATCTGCTTCGTGCAGTCGGCGGGCCAGGTCGAATCCGCTGTCGGCGCCAAGGTCGACGTCCACCAGCGTCACGTCCGGTCGAAGCTCGTGGTAGCGACGCAGTCCTTCCGCCGCCGTGGTGGCGACCCCGACCACCGCGAACCCCGCGAGCTCGAGCATGCTGCTCGCGGCATCGCGGAAGTTCGCGCTGTCGTCGACGATCAGACAGCGCATGGTGGACGTCCCAGCTATCACATTGACGAGCTTCGCAGACCTACGCGCGAAGGGCATTACCGCTAGCGGGAATCCTCGTCGGAGGCTGGTACGCACTAGCATCCGGTGCGATGACAGCTCAAGGCGACTCCGTGGACGCCGCAGTCCGTGCAGCCGAACCCCCGAAACGATTTCGCAGTCGTCTGCTTGCAGTGGTGTTGCGGCCGACTGCTCGCCCGTTGGGGTGGGGCATCGTGGTGGCGGCGTGCTTGATCGCCGCCGAGGCGGGGCTGGTGCTGCTGATGAAGCGGACCGCACCGGACAACTCCTACGGGGCGATCTTCCTGCTCGGGGTACTCGTCGTCGCGGCCGGCTGGAACTTCGGGTTGGCGTTGGCGACGTCACTGGTCAGTGCGGCGGTCTACGTCTACTTTCACGTCGAAGACGGGGACAACCTGATCCCTGCGTTCTTCGTGTTCCTACCGTTGGCGCTGTTGGCCAGCGTGCTCGCCAGCCAGGCCAGACTGCGGGCCGCCGAGTCGGAGGAACGCCGCCGGGAGGCCAATGCGCTGGCTCAGCAGCAAGCCGCACTGCGCCGAGTCGCCACCGTGGTGGCCCGCGGCATCCAGCCGGTGGAGCTGTATCCGATTGCGGTGGCCGAGCTGGCCCGCGGCCTCGACGTGGAGCACGTCACGCTGATCGAGTTCGACGCCGATGATCGAGGGTTGGTGCTAGCCACCCGCGATGTGTCCGAACGGGCGAAACTAGGTGTGGGGGAACGACTTCCGCTCGAAGGTGACGCCGTGGCCATCCGGATCCGGCGGACCGGCGCACCCGCCCGCATCGACGACTATCGAAACGTCGACGGCGTGCTCGCCGCCCGGCTGCGCGACATGGGACTGCACTCGGGGGTGGGCGCTCCCATCACCGTCGACGAGATCACGCGCGGCGCGCTGGTCGTCGGCTCGGCGAAGACGACTCCGCTACCCGCCGGAACCGAAGCCCGCGTCGGCGACTTCGCCGATCTGATCGCCACCGCGATCGCCAACGCCGAAACCCGCGCCGAACTGCGCGCCTCCCGAGCTCGCCTGGTGGCCGCCTCGGACCAGGCCCGACGTGGGTTCGAACGCGACCTCCACGACGGCGCCCAACAGCGCATCGTTTCGCTCGGCCTCGGGTTGCGGGCGCTGGAAGCCACGATTCCACCGGATCAGCAGGCGATGCGAAAGCAGGTCGACAACCTCGTCACCGGGATGGCCGACCTCTACACCGAGTTGCAGGAGTTGTCCCGCGGCATCCATCCCGCGATCCTGTCCAAGGGCGGCTTGGGACCGGCGCTCAAGACGCTCGCCCGCCGCTCCACCGTTCCCGTCGGGCTTCACGTCGACGTCGACGGTCGGCTACCCGAATCGATCGAAGTGGCAGCGTATTACGTCGTCGCCGAGG
>JAHFVB010000448.1 GCA_023264755.1 Mycobacterium sp.
CCCCGACGACGCCGTGTCACTGGCCGCCACCCGCGGGTCTGAGATGGCCAAGGCCTGCGCTGTCGAGCCGACCGGCATGTCCGCCGTGCTCGGTGGCGACGAAGCCGAGGTGCTGGCGCGGCTCGAAGCCCTCGACCTCATTCCCGCCAACCGCAACGCCGCCGGACAGCTCGTCGCCGCCGGCGCGTTGTCGGCCCTGGACAAGCTCGCCGAGGACCCGCCGGCCAAGGCCCGCGTGCGTGCCCTGGCTACCGCAGGCGCCTTCCATACCCGGTACATGGCCTCCGCGCTGGACGCCTACGCCGCCGCGGCCGACGGAATCGGTACCGGTGAGCCGGTCGCGACCCTGCTGTCCAACGCCGACGGCCAGCCCGTGTCATCGGCGTCCGACGCGATGACCAAGTTGGTGGCGCAGCTGACCAAGCCGGTGCGCTGGGATCTGTGCACCGAGACGATGCGCCAGAGCGGAGTCACCGCGATCATCGAGTTCCCGCCGGCGGGCACGCTCGTCGGGATCGCAAAGAGAGAACTTCGGGGAGTGCCGACGTACGCCGTCAAAACCCCCGCAGACCTGGATGGGCTTGCCGAGCTCTAGCCAGACAAGACCATGCCGGTACTCCATCAGGGAGCGCCGGTGCACGAGGAAACAAAAGAAATAGAAGGAGCCATTGTGGCCGCCAGCCAGCAGGAAATCATCTCCGGTCTCGCCGAGATCATCGAAGAAGTCACCGGCATCGAGCCGTCCGAAGTCACCCCCGAGAAGTCCTTCGTCGACGACCTGGACATCGACTCGCTGTCGATGGTCGAGATCGCCGTCCAGACCGAGGACAAGTACGGCGTGAAGATCCCCGATGAGGACCTCGCCGGCCTGCGCACCGTCGGCGACGTCGTCTCCTACATCCAGAAGCTCGAAGCGGAGAACCCCGAAGCCGCCGCAGCGCTCCGCGAGAAGTTCGCACAGTGACCCGTCCTTCCACTGCTAACGGCGGTTTCCCCAACGTGGTGGTGACTGCCGTCGAGGCGACTACTTCCATCGCGGCGGACATCGAGAGCACGTGGAAGGGTCTGCTTGCAGGCGAAAGCGGCATCCACACGCTTGAGGATGAGTTCGTCACCAAGTGGGATCTTCCCGTGCGGATCGGCGGTCACCTCAAGGAGCCGCTCGATCCACAGATGACCAGGCTGGAAATGCGACGGATGTCGTACGTCCAGCGCATGGCCAAGTTCGTGGCAAATCGGCTCTGGGAGTCCGCCGGCAAGCCCGAGGTCGACCCCGATCGCTTCGCGGTCGTCGTCGGCACCGGACTCGGTGGTGGCGAGAAGATCGTCGAGATGTATGACGCGATGAACGAGGGCGGTATCCGCAAGGTTTCGCCGCTCGCCGTTCAGATGATCATGCCCAACGGGGCCGCCGCCGTGGTCGGCCTCGAGCTCGGAGCCCGGGCCGGGGTCATCACCCCGGTCTCGGCTTGTTCTTCGGGCTCGGAGGCGATCGCTCACGCGTGGCGTTCGATCGTCTTGGGCGACGCCGATTTCGCCGTGTGCGGTGGCGTGGAGGGCGGCATCGAGGCCTTGCCGATTGCGGCGTTCTCGATGATGCGTGCCATGTCGACCAACAACGACAACCCGGAAGGGGCGTCGCGGCCGTTCGACAAGAACCGGGACGGATTCGTGTTCGGCGAAGCCGGAGCGATGATGATCCTCGAGACCGAGGAGCATGCCAAGGCCCGCGGTGCCAAGCCGTTGGCTCGATTGCTGGGTGTGGGCATTTCTTCCGACGCATTCCACATGGTGGCTCCTGCTTCGGACGGGCTCCGGGCCGGCGCGGCCATGAAGCGTGCGATGGAGACTGCCGGGTTGTCCGCCAAGGACATTCAGCACGTCAACGCACACGCCACGGCTACCTCGATCGGCGACGTGGCCGAGGCCAACGCCATTCGGGCCGCCGGGGTGGAGCACGCCGCGGTGTACGCGCCGAAGTCGGCGCTCGGTCACTCCATCGGGGCGGTCGGCGCGCTGGAATCGGCATTGACCGTCCTCGCGCTGCGCGATGGCGTGATTCCACCGACACTGAACTACGAGACACCGGATCCAGAGATCGATCTCGATGTCGTTGCGGGCGAGCCTCGATATGGCGAATACCAGTACGCCATCAACAACTCGTTCGGCTTCGGGGGTCACAATGTCGCCCTGGCCTTCGGTCGCTATTAGGCGAGAGGAACGTTCGGAGTAGTAATGGCACGGTTGTCTACTGGGAACGGTTTTCCCAACGTCGTCGTCACCGGTTATGCGATGACGACGGCGTTGGCGACCGATGCAGACAGCACCTGGAAGGCCTTGTTGGACGGCCAAAGCGGCATCCGCACGCTGGATGACCCGTTCGTCGAGCAGTACGACCTTCCGGTGAGGATCGGTGGCCACCTGCTGGAGGACTTCGAGGACGAGTCGCCGCGGGCGGAGAACAGTCGGCTCTCCTATCTCCAGAAGATGGCCACGACCATCAGCAGGCGGGCCTGGACCCACGCCGGTTCACCCGAGGTCGACACCAAGCGCTTGATGGTGTCGATCGGTACCGGCATGGGCTCCAGCGAGGAATTGCTGTACGCCTTCGACGACTTGCGGGCCAAGGGCCTCAAGGCCGTCTCCCCGTTGGCCGTTCAGATGTACATGCCGAATTCGCCTGCGGCCGCCGTGGGACTCGAACGAAAGGCCAAGGCCGGCGTCGTCACCCCGGTGTCGGCGTGCGCCTCGGGTTCGGAGGCCATCGCCAACGCGTGGCGCAACATCGTGCTCGGCGAGGCCGACATGGCCATCTGCGGCGGCGTGGAGACCAAGATCGAGGCCGTCCCGATCGCGGGGTTCGCTCAGATGCGAATCGTGCTGTCGACCACCAACGACGACCCGGCCGGCGCTTGCCGGCCGTTCGACAAGGACCGCAACGGCTTCGTGTTCGGTGAGGGTGCGGCCCTGATGATCATCGAAACCGAGGAACACGCCAAGGCCCGTGGGGCGAACATCCTCGCGCGACTGATGGGGGCCGCCATCACCTCGGACGGTCACCACATCGTCGCACCCGATCCCACGGGCGATCAGGCTGCGCAAGCAATGAGCCGCGCAATCCAGTTGGCGGGGCTCACGCCCGGCGACATCGATCACGTCAACGCCCATGCCACCGGAACCACCGTCGGCGACGTAGCCGAGGGCAAGGCCATCAACACTGCTCTCGCCGGCCACAAGCCGCCGGTGTACGCACCCAAGTCCGCCCTTGGCCACTCGGTCGGGGCGGTGGGAGCGGTCGAATCCATCTTGACCGTGATGGCGTTGCGGGACGGCGTCATTCCGCCCACGCTGAATCTGCGCAACCTCGACCCGGAAATCGACTTGGACGTCGTCGCAGACGAGCCACGGCTCGGCAATTACCAGTACGCAGTGAACAATTCGTTTGGATTCGGCGGGCACAACGTCGCACTCGCCTTCGGCAGATACTAAATACCAGCGCACGATACGTAGCGAAGTGCACAGAACGCTTAGGAGAATGAGATGACGACCATGGCCCCAGAGACCGTCGGCGAATCACTGGATCCGCGGGATCCACTCCTGCGACTGGCTACTTTCTTCGACGACGGCACCGTCGAGTTGCTGCACGAGCGCGACAAGTCCGGCGTGCTGGCCGCGGGCGGCACCGTCAACGGCGTGCGCACCATCGCGTTCTGCACCGACGGCACCGTCATGGGCGGGGCGATGGGGGTCGACGGCTGCAAGCACATCGTCGACGCCTACGACACCGCGATCGAAGAGCAGAGCCCGATCGTCGGCATCTGGCACTCCGGTGGAGCTCGCCTGGCCGAGGGCGTCAAGGCACTTCACGCCGTCGGCCTGGTCTTCGAGGCCATGATCCGGGCATCCGGTTACATCCCACAGCTCTCGGTCGTGGTCGGATTCGCCGCCGGCGGCGCTGCTTACGGCCCGGCCCTGACCGATGTCGTGATCATGGCGCCGGAGGGCCGCGTCTTCGTCACCGGTCCGGACGTGGTGCGCAGTGTCACCGGTGAGGACGTCGACATGGCCTCGCTCGGTGGCCCCGATACCCACCACAAGAAGTCGGGCGTGTGCCACATCGTCGCCGACGACGAACTCGACGCGTACGAGCGCGGGCGCCGGCTGGTCGGATTGTTCTGCCAGCAGGGCCATTTCGACCGGACCAAGGCCGAAGCCGGCGACACCGACCTGACCGCGCTGCTGCCCGACTCGGCCCGGCGGGCCTACGACGTCCACCCGCTGATCAATGCGCTGCTGGACTCCGACGCGCCGTTCGACGAGTTCCAGGCCAAGTGGGCCCCCTCGATGGTGGTGGGCCTTGGTCGACTGGCCGGTCGCACCGTCGGCGTCATCGCCAATAACCCGCTGCGCCTCGGCGGCTGCCTGAACTCCGAAAGCGCGGAGAAGGCAGCACGTTTCGTGCGACTGTGCGACGCGTTCGGCGTGCCGATCGTGGTTGTCGTCGACGTGCCCGGCTACCTGCCCG
>JAHFVB010000064.1 GCA_023264755.1 Mycobacterium sp.
GTCGAGTTGGAACGGGGAATCGCCTGTTACGGCGCCTGTTTCGAGGAAGGGCAACTCGCCGCCGGCCACCGCGTCGACGGCCTGTGGGTCGAGCTCGAAAAGTTCGCGCAACGCCTCGGCGTAGCTGTCGCCGCCGGGGGCGCTGGCGAGCTGTTTGACGCGCACCGTCGGGGCGTGCAGCAGCTTGTCCACGACGCGGCGCACCGTGCGGGCCACCTCGTCGCGCTGGGTGGCCTCCAACCCGGGCAGTCGATTGTCCAGGCGCAGCAGCTCGGCCTCGACCACGTCGGCGGCCCGCTGCCGCAACGCCGTGACGGTCGGGGTGACCTCGGCCATGCGTTGTCCGGCCAAGTAGTTGGCCACCTCCGTGGCCACGATGGCGCGAGCCGCGTCGGCATCCGCGGTGGCGGTGTAGGAGGCGGGTTCGCGCTGAATGCGGTCCATGTCGACCATGAAGACCCCGGGCAGCCCGGCGACCGCGGGGTCGACGTCACGGGGCATGCCCAGATCGCAGATCACCAGTTGCTTGGGTTCCTGCCCGTGGGCCAGGCCGCGGTGCACGTCGGCCAGTGAGACCACCGGACGGACCGCACCCGTACACGAGACGACGACGTCGGCATCGGTGAGCACCGGTTGGATGTGATCGAACGGGAAGGCGTGCGCGTCGACGCCTTGCTCGCGCAGGTTCCGAACCAGTCGTTCGGCGTGCGGCAGGGTGCGGTTGACGACGTGGACCCGCCCGATGCCGGCGCGCACCAGATGGGCAGCGGCCAACGCGCCCATCGACCCGGCACCGATGACGACGGCCGAGCGTCCGGCCAGTCCGTTCAACTTGGTCGAGGCCATGTCCAGCGCCACCGACACCACCGAGGCTCCGGCGGCGTCGATCCCGGTCTCCGAGTGCACCCGCTTGCCCACCGAGAGCGCGCGCTGGGCGAGCTCGTGCAGGGTGCGTCCAACGGTGTGATGCGACTCGGCGGCGGCGTAGGCGCGGCGGACCTGGCCGAGCACCTGCTGCTCGCCGATGACCGCCGAGTCCAGCCCGCTGGTCACGGAGAAGAGGTGCTCGACGGCAGCCTCGGCGTAGCGCACGTATGCGTACTTGGTCAGGTCGCTGAGCGACATTCCGCAGTGTTCGGAGAGCACCGAGCCGATGACCGACAGGCCGCCGTGGAACGCCTCGACGACGGCGTACACCTCGACCCGGTTGCAGGTGGACAGCACCATGGCCTCGGTGACCAACGCGGATTGGAGCACCTGGTCGACGATCTTGGCTTGATCGGACTCGTCGGTGCTCAACTGCTCTAGGACTGATACTGGCGCGCTACGGTGCGAAACCCCGAAAAGCAATACGCTCATGGCCTCGTCACCACGCCTTCAAAGGTAGCCGTTCACCAGTCCTGCTACCAAATTTGCCGGCGCGAATCCGCTGGTCCTTCACTCGACGGCAGCGGGCGCCGAGAGGTCGGCGCGCAACCGCTGCTCGTCGACCTCCCAGTAACTGTGCTCGCGACCGTCCAGCAGCACCACCGGCAGCCGGTCGCCGTACTCGGCGCGCAGCGTGGCATCGCCCGCCGCCGCGGCGGCGTCGACATCGGTGGCGGCGAGGGTGAAATCGAGCTCCTGCGCCAGCGCAGCCAGCTGATCCTTGGCGCTGTCGCAGAGGCAACAACCGGCCCGCGTAAGCAAGACCACCTCGTGGCCCTTCCCGGGTCGCTCCACTCCTACCCCGCGGTGACTCATGCCCTCCAGTATCCCGTGTCCTAGTGTTGAACCGTGTCGGAGTCCGGTGACATCGCAGACGAGCCCGTCGAGAATGCGCCGAGCACGCCGCCGCCACCGCCGCCCGACCTCACCGCCGCCGCGTTCTTCGACGTCGACAACACGTTGGTGCAGGGTTCCTCCCTGGTGCACTTCGCCCGCGGGTTGGCGGCCCGCAAGTTCTTCACCTACGGCGACCTCGCACGGTTCGGATACGCCCAGGCCAAGTTCCAGTTCACCGGCAAGGAGAACAGCGACGACGTCGCGGCCGGTCGCCGCAAGGCCCTGGCGTTCATCGAGGGCCGCAAGACCTCCGAGCTCGAGGAGGTCGGCGAGGAGATCTTCGACGAGATCATCGCCGACAAGATCTGGCCGGGCACCCGCGCGCTGGCCCAGATGCATCTGGACGCCGGCCAGCAGGTCTGGCTGGTCACCGCGACGCCCTACGAGCTCGCCGCCACGATCGCCCGCAGACTCGGCCTGACCGGCGCCCTGGGCACCATCGCCGAGTCCGTCGACGGCGTCTTCACCGGCCGGCTGGTTGGCGACATCCTGCATGGCGTCGGCAAGGCGCACGCGGTGCGCTCGCTGGCCATCCGTGAGGGCCTCAACCTGCGGCGCTGCACGGCCTACTCGGACAGCTTCAACGACGTGCCCATGCTGTCGCTGGTGGGCACTGCCGTCGCCATCAACCCCGACGCCGCGCTGCGTGACGTGGCCCGCGAGCGCGGCTGGGAGATTCGCGACTTCCGTACCGCCCGCAAGGCCGCCCGCATCGGGGTGCCCTCCGCCCTGGCCCTCGGCGCGGCGGGTGGTGCGCTGGCCGCGGTGGTATCGCGGCGCCAGGGCGGCGGTTGAGCGGTCGCTGATAGGCTCAGCGCCGCCGAAAGCAGGAACGGGGAGCAGTGCAGTGAGCATCGCCCAAGACATCATCGGGACCCATTACCGGTACCCGGATTACTTCGAAGTGAGCCGAGAGAAGGTTCGCGAGTTCGCGCGGGCGGTCAAGGACGACCACCCCGTGCACTTCAGTGAGGAAGCCGCCGCCGAATGCGGCCATGCCGCGCTGGTCGCCTCGCTGACGTTCGTCGCCGTCGCAGGCCGCAAGGTGCAGCTGGAGATCTTCAACCAGTTCGACGTGCCCATCAACATGGAACGGGTGCTGCACCGCGACCAGAAGCTGATCTTCCACCGCCCGATCATGGTCGGCGACAAGCTGTGGTTCGACTCCTACCTGGATTCGGTCATCGAATCCCACGGTGCCGTCATCACCGAGGTCCGGGGCGAGGTCACCGACGACGACGGCAACCCGGTGTTGACCAGCATCGTCACCATGTTCGGCGAGGCCACCGGCAACGACGCCGAGGTGACCGCCCAGATCGCCGCCGGACGCGACGCCGCGATGAAGCGGATGATTGCTGGGCAAAACAAGAAGTAGCGGCCGCGCCGGCTAGCCCAGGAACATGTTCCGGCGGTTGGCCAGCAGTTGGTAGAGCGTCTGCTGGATGGTCTCGCGGACCTGGTCGGTCAGTTCGAAGGTGACCATGGGGTCGTCCGCGGCGTACTCGTCGTATTCGTCGGTGGGGATCGGTTCGCCGAACTGGATGTGCCACTTCGAGGGCAGCGGGATCAGTCCGGCGGGTCCGGCCAACGGGAACAACGGCGTCACCGGGAAGTACGGCAGGCCGAGCACCCTGGCCAGCAGCTTCACGTCGGCGATCATCGGGTAGATCTCCTCCGACCCGACGATCGAGCAGGGAATGATGGGCGCCTTGGCGCGCAGCGCGGCCGAGACGAAACCACCGCGCCCGAAGCGCTGCAGCTTGTAGCGGTCTCGGAAGTGCTTGCCCAAGCCCTTGTAGCCCTCCGGGAACACCGCGGTGAGGTGACCGGCCGCGAGCAGTCGGTGGGCATCGGACGTGCAGGCCATCGTGTGGCCGGCCTTGCGGGCCAACTGGCCCATCACGGGCATGTCGAAGACCATGTCGGCCGCCAGCAGTCGCAGGTCGCGCTGGGCGGGATGGTGATCGTGCACGGCCACCGAGGCCATCAACCCGTCGAACGGAAGCACGCCGGCATGATTGGCGACGACCAGTCCGGCACCCTCCTCCGGCAGATTCTCGATACCGCTGACCTCGACCCGGAACCAATGCCGGAACAATCCCCTCAGCAAAGGCAGCAAGATAGCTTCGTTGAGGTGTTCGTCGAAACCGAATTCGTCGACGGGGTAGTCGCCCGTCATCCGCTTGCGGACGAAATCAGCGACGGAGGCGATCCGCTGTGCCATTTCGTTGGGGCCCTCGTGGACTTGCTGGCCGCCGTCGGCCGCGAGTCGCCGTTGGTCGATTTCGTGCACCACGGCGGCGATTTGTTCGGCCGACGCCCCAGTTCTCGAATCGGTAAGCGAGGACGGATGTCGGCGGGAACTCTCGGTGCGCGCAGCCGCCCGGCGCTGGGCCGAGGCGCGACTCGAATTCGAGTGCAGTGGAATAACTTTGGCCTTCGACTCCCCAGCCACGTCGCTACCTTCTCCCCACCCCTGCAAAATCCAGCTATTAACGTCCCCACCGCTGCGCGGCAGCCACCGCACGACTCTCCATTGAGCGTACCCAGCGCGGGTCGATGATCGGCGTCAAACTTCGGCCGCGCACATAATCGTCGAAAGCGTCCACAGTGGTCCACTTCGGGTGATATCCGAGCTCTTTTTGCATCCTCGAGGTATCCATTACCCGGCCATAACTCAAGTAGTTCAGCTGTTCGCGATCTAGCTCAGTGTACCGAGTTGCGCGCCTCAGCGAATCGACTGCAGAAAGGGCCGAACGCGGCACCGGCAGGGCGATGCGACCGGACCGCCGAATCGCCTGCGACATCATGATGATGCCGGAGGCGCCGACGTTGAAGGTGCCTGCCCGGCCCGCCACCGTCGCCCGTTCCAGCACCCCGAGCGCATCCTGCTCGTGCAGCAGCTGCAACCGGGCATCGTGGCCGAGCACGGACGGCACCACCGGGCCGGCGAGATACCGGGACAACGCGGTATCCATGGCCGGTCCGATCATGTTGGCCAGCCGCAGGATCGTCACCGCGATGTCGGGGCGCCGCCTGGCCAGGCCGCGGGCGTAACCCTCGATGTCGATGCTGTCGCGGGCGAAGCCATCCCTGGGAGGTCTTCTGGCCAACCCGGTTTCGGTGAACAGCACCGGATCCCGAGAGCTCGAGCCATACACCTCCGAGGTGGACTTGAGCACCACCCGGCGCACCGAAGGAGCCTTCTGACAGGCCGCGAACAGCTGCATCGCGCCCATCACGTTGAGTTCCTTGAGCGCCGCTCCGCCGCCGGCCCGCGGCGCATACGAAGCCGCCGCGGCGTGGACGACGGTGTCGACATTCCCGTTGCGAATCACCTTGGCGATGAACGGATTGCGAATGTCGGCCCGCACGAACTCGGCCCGCCCCATGCGCCGCAACAAGTCCTTGCTCGGCGCAATCGCATCAACCGCGATGACGTGGTTGATGAGCGGATCCTGCGCGAGCCGGGCGGTCAGATAGCCACCCAGGAACCGGCATGCGCCGGTAACGAGCACCACCTTTGGGTAGTGCACGGTGTCCTGGGTATCCGACCCTCCGGGGCCTTGCTGCGGCTTCCCGGAACGCCCGTCGGCATCCATGCGGTCAGCCTAACGGCAGAAGTCGGACGCTACTTGCCGAGTTTTCTACGCTGCACTCGCGTGCGACGAAGCAGCTTGCGGTGCTTCTTCTTCGACATGCGCTTGCGACGCTTCTTGATGACTGAACCCATGAACTCCGCTACCTAAGTATTTTTGACGGGACCCTCTGGCGCCCCTGAACCAACCCGACTACCTTACCCGGCCCGGCCCGGCAAAACGAAAACCGTCCCCGAACCGCACCCGCGACGGACCGCTCTGTGACGGCCGCGTCGCGCAGCATGAAGGTCGGCGCGGGAAGCCCGCGGGAACCCCTAGCCTGCGTCGAAGTACGACGTCTCGAGCAAGTCGTGAACGGCCTTGGCGTGCACGCGGAACGACCGACCGACGCGCACCGCGGGGAGCTCCCCGTTGTGCACCAGGCGGTAGACCGTCATCTTGCTCACCCGCATCAGGCTCGCCACTTCTGCAACCGTGAGAAATTGAGCTCGAGGCGGTTGACCATCACCAGCCAAGGCGTCCCGAGACGCCTTTCCGCTGGCCGAGTCCCGCGCCGATGGCCCGTTCATAGACGTCATCGCAACCCAATCCATCAGGCACGGCCAGTCCCAACGGCTTCCCCACCGCTGGCACCAACGCGTGCATACAACGAGGACAATAGCGTGGCCAATGGGGTTATTGCGACGGGTGTGGGGTAATAAGTTGGAAATTGATGAACTACTCGGGTGTAATTCCTAGCTGCTCAGAGCGGGTTTTCGCAGCTGCCACCGCGCTGGCGACCGCGGCCCGCAACCCACCCCGCTCGAGTTCCCGCAGCCCAGCGGCCGTCGTACCGCCAGGAGAGGTCACCGTCGCGCGAAGCTGAGCGGCACTGGTGTCCATCGCCGTGCCCATGGCGGCGTCTCCGGCCGCCTGCTGCTCGTCGAGACGCTCCAACAACATGGCGGCCGAGCCTGCCATCGTCTGGGTCACCAAAGCGGTAGCGACGGGCCGTGGCAGCCCCTCTGCGACGGCCGCATCGACGAGCGCCTCGACCATCAGGAAGAAGTAGGCCGGACCCGACCCGGAGACCGCGGTAACCGCGTCGAGCTGGGATTCGGGCACCGTCAGCACGCCGCCCACCGCGTCGAAGATCGCCGAGACCTCCTTCAGCTGGTCCTCGGTCGCGAAGCGGCCGCGCGACAGCGCACTGACGCCGCCGCCGACGACGACCGGAGCGTTGGGCATGACCCGAATGACGGGGGCGCCCGCAGGCAACTTCGACTCATAGAAGGCCGTACTGACCCCGGCCGCGACGGTCACGAACACCTGCTCGGCACTGTTGTTCTCCGCCCGTGCGGCAGCCGAGGCGATGTCGACGAGCGTCGACTCCACATCCGACGGCTTGACCGCGACCACGATGTAGGTCGCATTCTCGGCGGCGTCGGCCACCGATGTCAGCAACACCGAGTAGGTCTCGGCGAGATACCTCGCCCGGTCCGGCGACTTCTCGGCCACCACCAAGTCCTTGGCTTGCCGCCCCGCCCGCAACAACCCGGAAAGCAGTGCCTCGCCGATACTTCCGCCGCCGATGATCGCAATTCTGGCCACGTGGCAAGCATTGCACGTCCCCTGGCCCTAGGGCGCGGTCGGCACTCCGTCGGCACTGGCCTGCGGCACCAAGGCAAGTTGGCGGGACTGCACGATGATTCGGCCCTGGCAATCCACCACCAGGTGGTCCTCGTCGAACCAGTCCTGGCCGATCTGCATGGTGGTACACATCACCCGCAGCCAGCCGTCCGCCGGCCGGGCCCGCAGGTAGGCCGTCAGCTGCACCGTCGGCGCCCAGCCAAACCGGTTGACGCCAAAGGTGACTGGGGCCGACACGTCACCGCACAGCAGCGCGAACAGTACGTCGGGAGCACCGTCGCGCGGTCGCACCCAGTACTCGATGACCGGCGGATCGCCATCGGCCCGGGGGGCCATCGTGGTCAGCGAGGGCCGGATGTCGCAGCCGTGGGCAAGGTGGACGATGTCGGCCATCGGATGCCCAGGACCGATGGGCTCCAGCCCCGGCGGCGGGTCCGGCGTCATCAACGCCACCACCGGATTCACCGACAACAACGGCTGGGTGTCGGCTTCCGGCTCGGCCATCGTCATGGCGGCACGCACGGCGACCCGATCCCCTTGCCCGAGCTCGACGTCCACCAGGCTCACGCGGCGCCCGCGCTTGCGGACGGTCGTGCGCACCCACAGCGCGCCCGGGTCCGGAGCCCACAGAAAGCTGCCCGACACCGCAATCGGCTCGACGCCCGTGGCCGGACTCCCGGCGCCGTCGTGCGCCAATCGGGCCGCATTCGCAGACAGCGCCAACATCGCGCCGCCGTGCACCTTCTCACCGATGGTCCAGTGCTCGTTGAGTGCGCCTTCGAAGACACTGACGTCGCCATCGTCGGTGGTCTGGGTGAGCACCATCGCGTCGGAGAAGCGCGTGGAGTCGGTCATCTACGGAGTCTCCTCATCACGGCGCTCGGCTCTTCGCGCAAGCGCTCATCACGGCGCTCTGCTCTTCACGCAAGCGCTCATCACCTCAACAAATTGGCCCGCGCGAACTCCAGCGACTCCACCAGGAGCTCTTCCCGTTCGGCGGCATTGCGGGCGCGAGACGTCGTCACCTCGAGGATGACGTGGCCTGCGAAGTCACTGGCCGCCAGCATCTGGCAGATCTCCCGGGTGGGCTGGCTGCCCCGCCCCGGCACCAGATGCTCATCGGTGGATGCCCCGCTGCCGTCGCACAGGTGCAGGTGCACCAGGCCCTCCCCCATCCGGCGGGCCATGTCGATGGCGTCCGTACCGGCAGTCGCCGAATGCGACAGATCGAGCGTGTAGTGCGCGTGCTCGCCGTCGAGCGGGTCGTACGACGGGGCGAACGCCGAGATGGCCGGCCCTGGCGAACCGCCCCGTTTGCGCATCCGCTCGATGGACGGCTGGCCGGTCCCGAAGATGCGGTCGGCGCGGAACGGAAACATGTTCTCGACCGCGACCATCACGTCGCTGGCCGCCTCGAGCTCGGCGACCTGAGCTGCGAACCCCTCGGCATAGCGACGCTGCCACCGAAACGGCGGGTGGACCACCACGGTCTGGGCCCCCAGCTGCTCGGCGGCGCGCACGCTGCGCTCCAACTTCGGAATGGGATTGGCCCCCCACACCCGCTGAGAGATCAGTAGGCAGGGCGCGTGCACGCTGAGCACCGGCATGTCGTAGCGGCGCGACAACGTGGCGATCGCCGCCACGTCCTGGCTGACGGCCTCAGCCCACACCATGAGCTCGACGCCGTCATAGCCGAGCCGGGCCGCGTACTCGAATGCCGCCTCGGTCCGCAGGGGATAGACCGAGGCCGTCGACAGACCGACCTTGATTGCGGGGCGCACTGTGGGCTTATCTTGGCGCGTCAGTGTGACTGCAGCAGCGCCAGGGGGCCCAATGTGACCAGGGCGCCCACCGCCACCGCGATCAGCGTGCTCCCGATGTCCTCGGTCTTGCGGACTACCCGCACCCCGACGACCAGGCCGAGCATCACCAGTACGGACAACACCAGCGCGACGATGTTGTTCCACTTCCACAGCAGGTCGAAGGCGATGAAGAGGCCGGCGCCGAATGCGACCGCGAGGATGCACTGCGCAACGACCCACACGCCCCGCAGGAACGCTCCCCCACGCGGCTGACCGGACTCGACGTCCGCCTCGTCCTCCGGTCCGACGTCCTCCCCGAGATCGATGTCCTCGGGTCCGGGCTGCAGACCCCGGCGCGCGATGTCGTCGGCGACGGACTGACCGCCCCCGAACAGCGTGTCGGTGTTGGAACGCAGGTACGACGGAACCTCGAAGGCCAGTTGCGTGGCCTCCTGGTCCGAATCGTCGGTAGCACCCTCGAACTCGAGCGGCTCGATCAGTTCGGCGTCCGGCCCAAGGTCTTCGTCCTCGTCGTCGATGACGGGATCCGGGCTCATCTGCTCGGCCCCGCCAGGAGGCACGGAGAATCCCGGAGGACTGGGCGCGGTCGGCCGCCGCGGCGGCGGGGCGAACTCGATCGGTTCGGGCTCGGCGGCCCGCTGCTCGAGGTGAGCTTGGTAGTCGGCCTCGGCTTCGGTGAGCACAGGCTCGGGAGCGGACTCGGGAGCCGAGATGCCGTAGAACTCCTCGGCCACGTCGACCGGCACTTCGGCCTCGACGGCCTCGGTCTGTCGTCGGCCATGCGGCCTGGCGTGGGCATAGCCGCCGTTGACCGCGGCGTGCGGGGGCTCCTCGCCGGTCTCGGCTTCGGGCTCCGCGGAGGACGAGGAGTCGGAGATGATGGGCAACTCGCCGGTCAGTTCGGCGACGGTGACGGAGTCGGTGTTGCCGCGCCGGCGCCTACGCCGACCGCCGACGGGCGGTGAGCCGATGTTGCCGTTCTTGGCGAGTAGTTCGGCGACCGAGATCGGCCGGGTGCTGCTGTGGCTGTCGTCTGCTTCTGTCATCGTGTGTTGCCCCTGGCCCTGGCCAAGTCCGCGGAAGCCTGCACCAGATCGGTCCCTTCGGCCTCGCTATCGAGTTTCCGCAAGATCAGCCCCTCTCGCAACGCCCATGGGCAGATGTCCACCGTGTCGATCGCTAGGGCTTTCATACTCGCCTCAGCTACCAGAGCTCCCGCCACGATCTGCGGCGCCCGCTCGGCGCTCACCCCTTCCAGTTCGGCTCGATCAGCAGTAGTCATCCTAGAGATGAATGCTATGAGTTGACGCAGGCCCGCAGCTGTCAGTGTCCTCTTGACCCGCGGTCCCGCCCCGGAAGGCGCCGCCCCGGTGAGTCGCGCGAGCGACCTGAACGTCTTGGACGTCGCCACCGTCAGGTCCGGCACCCCTGCGTCGAGCACCTTGGCCCCTGCCTCGGCCATCTCCGTGGACAACCAGTCGCGCAACATCGCCACCCGGCGCCGCCCCGGCGGATCGTCCTGCAACCACTCCCGGGTGAGCCGGCCGGCCCCCAGCGGCAGCGACAATGCGACGTCTGGCTCCTCGTCGACCCCGCTGGACAACTCCAGCGAACCCCCACCGATGTCGATGTTGATGATGCGACCGGCACTCCACCCGTACCAGCGCCGCACTGCCAGGAAGGTCAGCCGGGACTCGTCGACCCCTGACAGCACGCGCAGCGTCACTCCGGTCTCGGAGTGCACGCGCGCCAGCACGTCCTCGGAGTTCTTCGCATCGCGCACGGCCGAGGTCGCGAACGCCATGAGTTCGGCGCACCCCGAGCTGGCGGCGATCTTCGCGAACTCGTCGATGGTTTCGACCAGCTTGTCGGCGCCCTTGCGCGTCAGCCGGCCCGACCCGTCGATGGACTCCGCCAACCTCAACGACGCCTTCGTGGAGCTCATTGGCGTGGGGTGTCCACCACGTCGCGCATCCACCACCAGTAGATGAACCGTGTTGCTACCCACGTCGAGCACGCCCAATCGCACGAGACCCACGTTATCGGGTCTACCGTTGCTTTCCGTGCAAGGGGACCAGCGATGAGCGCCAGCGCGAAGCGCCAACACGAGACGCCGGAGGCGAAGACCCGCGAGGTCGAACTCGACTTCGCCCGCGAATGGGTGGAGTTCTACGACCCCGACAACCCAGAACATCTGATCGCCGCCGACATGACCTGGTTGTTGTCACGGTGGACGTGCGTGTTCGGAACCCCAGCCTGTCAGGGCACCGTCGAGGGGCGCCCGGACGACGGATGCTGCTCGCACGGCGCGTTCCTGGCCGACGACGACGACCGCGCGCGCCTCGACGACGCGGTCAAGCAGCTCGGCGACGAGGACTGGCAGTACCGCGACAAGGGGCTCGGCCGCAAGGGCTACCTCGAACTCGACGAATACGACGGCAAGCCCAACTTGCGGACCCGAAAGTACAAGGGCGCCTGCATCTTCCTCAACCGACCTGGGTTCGCCGGCGGCATCGGTTGCGCGTTGCACAGCAAGGCCCTCAAGCTCGGCGTAGAACCGCTGACCATGAAGCCCGACGTGTGCTGGCAGCTGCCGATCCGGCGCACCCAGGAGTGGGTCACGCGGCCCGACGGCACGGAGATCCTCAAGACCGCGGTCACCGAGTACGACCGTCGCGGTTGGGGCGAAGGTGGGGCCGACCTGCACTGGTACTGCACCGGCGACCCGGCCGCGCACGTCGGCGCGCGGCAGGTGTGGCAGTCCTACGCGCCGGAACTGACCGAGCTGCTAGGCGAGAAGGCCTACCAGGAGTTGGCCACCCTGTGCGCCCGCCGCAAATCGTTGGGGCTCATCGCAATACACCCGGCTACCCGCGCCGCCGAGTAACGCCGGCCGCCTACGGCGCCCGACCCAGCTCTTCGCACGCCTGCGGGCCCACCCAAGGGTTGACCTGGCGAACTCCCGCGCGCCGTTCCGCATCGAACTACTTGTTTGCTAGATATGCATTCTGGTGCCGAAGTCCGAGATCCGTGCGGTGGCGCGGATCACAACCTCACGCAGGTCTCCGCGATTTACGCACCAGGCCAGGTGGTGTATAAATCTGCACAAGTAGTAAGAACCCGAAGCATTTATCCAGCGAACGGCAGGCCATGGCAACCCAGACCACCAGCACCGCCGGGCAGTTCAGCGAATCGCACCAACCCATCCACCGCCCACCCGCTGGCAACAGCAAATAGTTTGCACGTGAAAACTTGGCAAAGTCATGCTAGGTCGCGATGGGGTTCAACCCCGCGCAACACATGGCTTGCTCGACCGCTAGAGCGTGCTCAACGGCAGTGATGCCGCGCTAGCGCTCACGATCGTCGACGACGGCAGTGCCGACGGCACCGGTGCTGCCGTCGTCGACCCGAACAACCGCCAGAATACCGGCCGGCGGTTCAGCCTTCGAGCTTGTAGCCCAACCCTCGCACCGTGACGAGGTGGACGGGGTTGGCCGGATCGGCCTCGATCTTCGACCGCAGCCGCTTCACGTGGACGTCCAGCGTCTTGGTGTCACCCACGTAGTCGGCACCCCACACCCGGTCGATGAGCTGACCGCGCGTCAGCACCCGCCCACTGTTGCGCATCAGATATTCGAGTAGGTCGAATTCCTTGAGCGGCAAGGTAATTGGTTCACCGTTCACGGAGACGATGTGGCGCTCGACGTCCATCCGCACCGGCCCGGCCTCCAGCACTCCGTCACCGACGCCGGACTCCTCGGTGTCCACCCCGCGGCGCAACACCGCGCGAATGCGCGCGATCAACTCACGCGCCGAATACGGCTTGGTGACGTAGTCGTCGGCGCCGAGCTCGAGCCCAACGACCTTGTCGATCTCACTGTCCCGCGCGGTGACCATGATCACCGGCACGCTCGAACGGGACCGCAGCTGTTTGCAGACGTCGGTTCCGCTCATCCCGGGCAACATCAGGTCCAGCAAGACGATGTCGGCACCGGCGCGCTCGAACTCGGCCAAAGCCGATGGACCGTCCGCGACGACCGTCGCCTCGAAGCCCTCCTTGCGCAGCAGGAATGCCAGGGGATCAGCCAGGGACTCCTCGTCCTCCACGATCAGCACACTGGTCATTAGAGCGCCGTGCCTTCCGTCATCGCGCCTTCCGAGGCGGCCTCCACGATCAG
>JAHFVB010000449.1:0-1897 GCA_023264755.1 Mycobacterium sp.
CGTGCGGAGGGCCGCGACGTGGCGTGGTGCTCGTGCACCGCCGCCGGGTCGGACGCCCATGCCGGGCACACCGAAACGTCTGTATTGCTACATATTTCGCCGGACGTCGTCTCGCCCTACGAATGCGTGGTCGGAAACGACGCCCCGCTGGCCGAACTGATGCCGGCGCTGCGCAACGGTGGGGTCGCCTCCGTCAGTCCGATCGGGGTGCTGGGGAACCCCACCACTGCGTCCGCCGAAGAGGGGGCGCGGATATTCTCCGAGATGGTCGAGGCGTGCGTGCGACGTATCGTTTCCTGGAGTCCGAACCGCGGGGGGATGCTGCAGTGACGGGACCAAGGCTGCCCGACGGGTTCGCCGTGCAAGTGGACCGCAGGGTGAAGGTTCTGAGTGAGGGGGCGGCGCTGCTGGGGGGATCGCCCACGCGGCTGCTGCGCCTGGCGCCCGCGGCCCAGACGATGCTCCACGGTGGCCGGGTCGAGGTTCGCGACGCACAGAGCGCCCAACTGGCGCGCACGCTGCTCGACGCGACGGTGGCCCACCCCCGACCGCTGAGCGGACCGTCCCACCGCGACGTCACGGTGGTTATTCCGGTGCGAGACAACCCCGTTGGGTTGAGCCGGCTGATGAGGTCGCTGCGCGGCATGCGCGTCGTGATCGTCGACGACGGCTCCGAGGTTCCGATGAGCTCGACCGACTTCGAGGGCCTGTACTGCGACGTCCAAGTGGTTCGCCATCCGCACAACAAGGGGCCCGCGGCCGCCCGAAACACCGGGTTGGCGGTCTGCCAGACCGACTTCGTCGCATTTCTCGACTCCGACGTGGTACCCCGGCGCGGCTGGTTGGAGGCGCTGCTGGGGCACTTCTCCGATCCGACCGTGGCACTCGTCGCCCCCCGCATCGTCAACCTGCGGGAACCGAAGGGAATGGTGTCCCGGTACGAGGCGGTGCGGTCATCGCTCGACCTCGGTCAGCGGGAGGCCCCCGTGGTGCCCTTCGGGTCGGTGTCCTACGTGCCCAGCGCCGCCATCATCTGCCGGCGCAGCGTGCTCAACGAGTTGGGCGGTTTCGACGAGACGTTGATCGCGGGTGAGGACGTCGACCTGTGCTGGCGCCTCATCGAGGCGGGCGCGCGGCTGCGCTACGAGCCCATCGCGTTGGTCGCCCATGATCACCGAACCGAGCTACGAGAGTGGTTCGCGCGCAAGGCTTTCTATGGTTCTTCGGCCGCTCCGCTGGCAGTCCGGCACCCCGGTAAGACGGCCCCGCTGGTGATATCGGGGTGGACGCTGCTGGTCTGGATACTGCTGTCCATGGGCTCGGGGGTCGGCTACCTGGCCTCCACGATCGTCGCGCTGATCACCAGCCGGCGGATCGCCAACTCGTTGCGCACCGTGGATCCGGAACCCCGCGACGTCGCGGCGGTCACCGCGCAGGGGCTCTGGGCGGCGGCGCTGCAACTGGCTTCGGCGATCTGTCGGCACTACTGGCCGATCGCGCTCATCGCCGCCGTGCTGTTCCGCCGTTGCCGACAGGTCGTGCTGGTGGCCGCGGTCGTCGACGGCGTCGTCGACTGGGCCAGCCGCGACCGCAACCCGACCGAGGACAACCAGCGCGTCGGGCTGCTGGCCTACCTGCTGCTCAAGCGCCTCGACGACATCGCGTACGGGCTCGGACTGTGGACCGGCGTGGTGCGCGAGCGTCACCTGGGCGCGCTCAAGCCTCAGATCCGAACTTGAACCTGCCGTGACCGGCGACATCGTGATCGTCGGCGCGGGTAGCGCCGGTTGTGTTCTGGCGGAGCGCCTTTCGGCTGAACCGAACTGCCAGGTGACGGTCGTGGAAGCCGGCCTGGGGCCGGCCGACCCGCAGGTGATGAGCCAGATCAGCGACGGAC
>JAHFVB010000449.1:1907-4491 GCA_023264755.1 Mycobacterium sp.
CGATCGGCGAGGCCAGCTCGGTCGTGCAGCGCTACCAGACGACGCTTACGGAGGCGCCGGTGCGCAGTGCGGTGATCGTGCGGGGGGCCGTGGTCGGCGGCTCTGGCGCGGTGAACGGGGGGTACTTCTGCCGCGGCCGCCCGTCGGACTTCGATTCCTGGAACCTGCCAGGCTGGGCCTGGGACGACGTGCTGCCCCACTTCCGGGCGATCGAGACCGACCTGGACTTCGGGGGCCCGCTGCACGGGGCGCACGGGCCGATGATCATCCGGAGGGAGACCGACTTCGAAGCGGGAGCAGAGGCCTTCATTCGCGCCGCGCGGCAGCTGGGGTTCGCGTGGATCGACGACCTCAACGGTGCCGACGGTGCGGCTCCCGGGGTGGGGGCGGTGCCGCTGAACATCGACCGCGGGACGCGCGTCGGACCCGGGGGAGCCTTCCTGACGCCCGCGACGACGCGCCCCAATCTGAGCGTGCGGGAGCGCACGCGCGTCCTGGCCGTGCGCATCGTCGACGGCCGGGCGGTGGGCGTCGAGTGTGACGGTCCAGAAGGCCGGGAGTTTCTACCGGCGGATCGAATCGTTCTGTCGGCCGGGGCAATTGGGTCAGCGCACCTGTTGATGCTCTCGGGGGTGGGCCCCGCGCCTGCGCTGCGTGCGTTGGGCCTCGCGGTGCATGCGGACCTACCCGTGGGCGCGCGATGCGCAGACCACCCCGAGTGGGTGCTGCCGGTCGACTGGCCAGCGGCGCCGGGTCGGCCCCCGTTGGAGGCCGTGTTGACCACGTCCGAGGGAATCGAGCTCAGGTCGTACACGAACGGCTTCGGGGCGATGACCGGTGGTCCAGGGGCGGATCCGGCCGACCGGCCGCACTTCGGGGTGACGTTGATGCGACCGCGCAGCCGTGGACGTGTTCGGTTGGTCTCACCCGATCCGGCCATCCCGCCGATGATCGAACATCGCTACGACAGCGAGCCCGCCGACGTCGCTGCGCTTCAGGAGGGCACCGAAGTGGCCCACCAGCTAGCCGGAACGGGTTATGAAGTGCGCGAATCATTTTGGTCGACCTCGCAGCACCTGGCCGGGACGGCGCCGATGGGTACCGACCCGGATGACTCGGTGTTGGACGAACGATGCCGGGTGCGCGGTATCGACGGACTGTGGGTCGTCGACGGCTCGATCATGCCGACCATCACCAGCCGCGGCCCACACGCCACGATCGTGATGATCGGTCACCGCGCGGCCGAGTTCATCCTCGGTTGAGCTGGTCCAACCCGACCAGTGCCTCGGCGAGCAGGGTGGCCGCCACGACGCCGTCGAAGACTGGCACCCCAAGCCGTCGGCTGAGCGGTGCCGCGAACTTCGCCATTGCCGCACAGCCCAATACGATCGCGCGGCTGCCGTCCTGAGCCAGCGCCTTGGCGCAGAGGTCGCCGATCGGGACGATGGTCTCGGGATCGGAGTCGATGGTCAAGACCGGGATGTCGCTGGCGTACACACCGAGGCATCGGCCCGGGGTGTAGGCCTCGGCCAGCTCCCACGCCCGCGGCACCGTCGCCGACATGGAGGTCACGACCGAGAAGCCACCGGCGGACAGCGCCGCGGCGTGCATGGCGGCCTGGGCGATTCCGAGTACCGGGCCGTCGACCAGGGCCCGTGCCCGATCGAGTCCGGGATCTCCGAAGCAGGCGATGACGTACGCGTCGGGCCGCTCCGGCCCGCGGGCGGCGGCGCGCTCGAGCTCCGCGAGAAGGAAGGGGACGCAGCGTCGTTCGTCGTCGTCGTCTTCGATGCTGGCCGGTCCGTCGGCGGGATTCAGCGCCTCGACTACGGTGCCGGGGCCGGCGGCGGCCCTGGCACTCGCTTCGATGTCACGGGTCATCGACGACGTCGTGTTCGGGTTGACGAGCAGGAGGCGCACCATTTCAGCCTAGGGGTCCGCCACCGCCGGCGCTGTGCGGGCTGGGCTACCGCCGGGCGGTCCGAGGCCGCCGGCGGCGCGCCGCCGGCGGCGCAGGCCAGCAGGCGATGCGCGTAATCACCTGAGCGAGTAGCGAATCGGCAGGTGCTTCAACCCGCCGACGAAGGTCGTCGCACTCAACTCGGGTGGGCCGGCCAACTCGATGGACTCCAGGCGGCCGACCAATTCGGTGAAGAGGCTGTTCAACTCCATCCGGGCCAGCGCCGCACCCAGGCAGAAGTGCACGCCGTAGCCGAACGCCACGTGCTTGTTGGGGTCGCGCCCGACGTCGAAGCGGAACGGGTCGGTGAACACCTCCTCGTCACGGTTGCCCGAGACGTAGGCCAGGTACACCGACTCGCCCTTGGCGATGTCGACTCCGCGCACCGTGGTGTCGGCCGTTGCGGTGCGCATGAACTCCTTGACCGGCGTGGACCACCGGATCATTTCCTCGACCGCCGTGCCCATCAACCCGGGGTCGGCGCGCAGCCGGTCGAGTTCGGCCGGGTGCTCGATCAAGGCGTGCAGCCCACCCGAGATGGCGTCCTTGGTGGTGTCGTGGCCCGCGCTGGCGACGATGACGTAGTAGGACGCGGTGTCCACGTCCGACAGCGGCTCGCCGTCG
>JAHFVB010000450.1 GCA_023264755.1 Mycobacterium sp.
GTCGGCGCTGGCCCAGTCGATCCAGGTGAGCTCGTTGTCCTGGCAGTAGCCGTTGTTGTTGCCGCCCTGCGTCCGCCCCAGCTCGTCGCCGTGGCAGATCATCGGAACGCCCTGGCTCAGCAGGGTCGTGGTGATGAAGTTGCGCTCCTGCTGGGCCCGCAGCGCCAGGATCTCGGGGTCGTCCGTCGGCCCCTCCACCCCGCAGTTCCACGACCGGTTGTGGCTCTCGCCGTCGTTGTTGTCCTCGCCGTTGGCTTCGTTGTGCTTCTCGTTGTACGAGACGAGGTCGTGCAGCGTGAAGCCGTCGTGGGCGGTGACGAAGTTGATGGACGCGACCGGCCTGCGCCCGGTGTGCTCGTAGAGGTCCGCCGAGCCGGTGAGCCGGGAGGCGAACTCGTCGAGCGTGGCGGGTTCGCCGCGCCAGAAGTCGCGGACCGTGTCGCGGTACTTGCCGTTCCACTCCGTCCACTGCGGCGGGAAGTTGCCGACCTGATAGCCGCCCGGGCCGACGTCCCACGGCTCGGCGATGAGCTTCACCTGGCTCACGGTGGGGTCCTGCTGGACGAGTTCGAAGAACGTCGACAGCCGGTCGACGTCGTAGAACTCGCGGGCCAGGGCGGAGGCCAGGTCGAAGCGGAACCCGTCGACGTGCATCTCGGTGACCCAGTACCGCAGCGAGTCCATGATCAGCTGCAGGGCGTGCGGATGGCCGGCGTTGAGGCTGTTGCCGGTGCCGGTGTAGTCCATGTAGTAGCGCTTGTCGTCGTCGACCAACCGGTAGTAGGCGGCGTTGTCGATGCCCCGCATGGACAGCGTCGGGCCCATGTGGTTGCCCTCGGCGGTGTGGTTGTAGACCACGTCGAGGATGACCTCGATGTCGGCCTCGTGCAGTGCGCGCACCATGGCCTTGAACTCCTGCACCTGGCCGCCGGGGGTGGGGCTGGCGCCGTACTTGGAGTCCGGGGCGAAGAACCCGATGGTGTTGTAACCCCAGTAGTTGGACAACCCCTTGTCGATCAGGGTGGAGTCGTTGGCGAAGTGGTGTACCGGCATCAACTCGATCGCGGTGATCCCGAGCCCCTTGAGGTGCTCGATGATGGCCGGATGGGCGATCGCCGCGTAGGTACCGCGGCTGCGGTCGGGGATGTCGGGATGCGTCTGGGTGAGGCCCTTGACGTGCGCCTCGTAGATGATCGAGTCGGCGTACTCGTGCTGCGGCGGGCGGTCGGTACCCCAGTCGAAGAACGGATTGATGACCACCGACTTGGGCATGCTGGCGGCCGAGTCGTCGTCGTTGCGGCTGTCGGGGTCACCGAAGTTGTAGCTGAACAGCGACTGGTCCCAGTGGAACGTGCCGTCGATCGCCTTGGCATACGGGTCGAGCAGCAGTTTGTTGGGGTTACAGCGGTTGCCCGAGGCCGGATCGTAGGGTCCGTGCACGCGGTATCCATAGCGCTGCCCCGGCTCGACGTCGGGCACGAAGCCGTGCCAGACGAAGCCGTCCACCTCGGGCAGCGCCAGCCTGGTCTCGGTCCCGTCGGCGTCGAACAGGCACAGTTCGACGGAGTCGGCCACCTCGCTGAAGACCGCGAAGTTGCTGCCCGAGCCGTCGTAGGTGGCCCCGAGTGGGTAGGCCTTACCCGGCCACATCTCCCTCAGGACCAGCTCCCGCTCCGGGGTGGCGGGCTGCGCGGCTGGGATGACGGCCGGCGATGCGGTGTCCTTGGAACTGGAAGCGGGGGTCAAGTTGCACCCTTCTGGTGAAGCTGGGAATGGGACCGTGAGTGGCGCTGTGGACGGGACAAGCTGACGATACGACGCGGGCGGGTGCGCCAGCATGGCGGGCGATTCGCCACGAGGAACGGTAGCTCGCTTTCGGGCCCCCGCTGAACTGCCCGTTTACCGCAGGCCGCAAACCAGCTGGCCGTCTGTGTGGCCACCATCACGCCCCCGCTCGGAGCGAAGTGCGGGGCGTCAGGAGACGGCAACGCCGATGGACCGGAGCGCCTCGATGGCCTCCGCGGTAGTCGTCGGGGACACGCCTGCGGTGAGGTTCAGCAGCACCCGGGTGTTGAAGCCCGCGGCCACCGCGTCGGCAGCGGTGGCCTTCACGCAGTAGTCGGTGGCGATGCCCACCACGTCCACGGCGTCCACGCCGCGCTGGCGCAACCAGTCCGCCAGGGTGGTGCCGTCCTCGGTGGTGCCCTCGAAGCCGCTGTAGGCCGCCGAGTATTGCCCCTTGAGGAACAGCGCCTCGACGACGACGGGGTTGAACGCCGGATGGAAGTCGACGCCAGGGGTGCCGACGACGCAGTGCGGCGGCCAGGAGTTCTGGTAGTCGGGGTGATCGGAGAAGTGGTCACCGGGATCGATGTGGTAGTCGTTGGTCGCGACGACGTGCGCGTAGTCGTGCTCGATCAGCAATTCGGAGATCGCCGCCGCGACTTCGGAGCCGCCCGCGACGGGTAGGGCCCCGCCCTCGCAGAAGTCCTTCTGTACGTCGACGACGATGAGTGCCCGCATTCGTTGACTTTACCCACCGAAGAGCAGGTACAACCCGGTGAAGGTGTAGCCGACCATCACCAGCATCATGGCCAGCTGCCCGGTGACCTGATGGCGTTTCGGCAGCAGCCGCAGCGCCCGGTCGTGCGCGGCGATCACACCCGCGACGTGGCCGCCGAGGACGAAGCAGACCTTCAGCGTCGCCAACACCGAAGGGTGAAGGGACAGTGCATAGTTGACCTCGGCATGACCGAGCCCGAACAGGTTCCACCCGTGCCCCAGCGGGTCGGCCAGCCGCAGTACCGTCTGCTGGCCACGCTCGACCAGGTAGGTCAGGTAGTGCGCGAACACATATCCGATGACGATCGGGATCAGCGAGTGCGCCATCAGCCCGGGCAGTTCGCGGCGGGTCTGCTTGGTGACCCCGCCGGTGGCCCGTGCGGCCAACCAGAACGTCGTCGCCACGGCCACGGCGAAGGTCAGCAGCCCGAGGCTGCGGATCGTCGCGGCCCCGAAGGGAACTGAATCGGCATGGGCGTCAACGAAGTTGCGCCACTGCGGCATGGCCGAGAAGCTGTCGAACGCGGTCGAACCCAACAGCACGGCCAGCACCGCCAGGGTGCCCGGCCGCACCGGCAGCGAGGGCAGGTGGTCGAAGGGGTTGCCGACGGCGATGCGGCCGTCGGCATTGCGGCGCAGCGGCGACAGCCGGGAGGCGACCGTCCCGTACACCTCGAACGGATCCGCGTTGGCCGGCCAGCGCACCCCGAAGACCAACGTGCCGGCCAGCGTCACGGCCAGATAGCCCAGCAGCCAAATCTTCACCGCCGCAAGCGAACCCGGATCAGGACTGGCGAGCTCGAGCCATACGAAGGCGAACAACCCCACGGCCGCGGGCCAGAACCCCCAGCCGGCGGGATACGCGCTGGGCGGGGCCTTCCTCGACCACGGCAGCAGGCGGTACACCGTGCGGACCGGCGACACCGCCCGCCACACCGGCCCGATGGCCAGTGACACCGCGACCAGCCCCACCCACAGCAGCACGTAGAACACCCCGGGCAACGGGTTGTCGGCGTCCTGCGGGCCCCACCCCGCGGCCATCGTCACCCAGCCGGTGAACAGCAGCGCTGCGGCCGCCACCACCCCGCGCGTCACGGGAGCGTCGACGACGGTGTCGACCCACCGGGGCAGGGGGTGGCCCGGTCTGGTCGCGTCGAACCGCGGCCGCTTCCAGGCCAGCACAACCACGGCGAACGTGAAGGTCAGCGCCCACGCCGCGCCGATGAGCGCGTAGGTATAGGGGATCGGAAGATCGGCCGAACCGCCAAGCCCGTGGGCCAGGACGGCCGTCGACCGCCCGTGGGTCACTGCACCGTGACGGTGGCGATGGTCTTGTGCAGCTGGTGCAGCTCGACGTCGACCTTGCCGGGCACGCTGACGGTGAACTGAAACACCTGGTTCTGCTTGGGCTCGATGTTGAACGTGTGCTCCGGGTTGGAGTGGACGTGCAGTTGGTCGGCGACGTCACTGTTCACCTTGACGACGATGGGTTCGCCGACCTTGCTCTGCAGCGTCGCGTTCGTGGGCGTGACCGCACCGCCCTTGATGGTCACCTCGATCACCAGCCGGGCAGGTGGGGTCTGTTGGTCGGTGAACGCGGGCGCGGTCGTCACCGATGGCGTGGCGGGCGCGCCGCTGGTGGTGGTGTTGGAGCCGGTGGAGCCACCGCAGCCGGCGGTGATCAGGGCGGCGGCGGTCAGGGCCAGCAATGTCCGGGATGTCGTCACGGGGTCCCATCATCGTCGGCCGCCGCGGCGCGCTCAATGTGAGCCTCGTCCGAATCGTCGGCGTTGTCGTCGGGGTCCGGCCTGCGCCGATCCCGCATCGCCACGAAGATCACCACGGCGACGACGACGACCGCCGGGAAGAACGCCGGGATGGCCAGCAGCAGCGTGTGGTCGGCGAGGTA
>JAHFVB010000065.1 GCA_023264755.1 Mycobacterium sp.
GGAAGCAGTCGGCCATCCGACCCTACAACGTGCGCAGCGAGCCGGCATCGTTGGCCCGCATCGTGTACTCCAGATGGGCGTGGCCGGGAATGATGTTGGTGGCCTGCCCGCCGTCGGTGACGATCCCGTGCATCATCTGCCCGGGCTCCAACTGCTGACGCAGCAGCCCGATGGCGACCTGCGCGACGGTCACCGCGTCGGCGGCGTTGAGCCCCAGGTACGGCGCCACGGCGGCGTGCGCCTCGCGGCCGACGTAGCTGATCGCAACCTGCGAGAGCGCCAGCGACCGGGCGCGCGCGATGTCGATCGGGCCGGCGTGCAACATCACCGTGGCCGCGATGTCGTCGAACACCCCGGCCTCGAGCAGCAACACCTTGCCCCCGCCGGCCTCCTCGGCCGGGGTGCCCAGGAGCACCACCGTGAGGTCGAGCTCGTCGGCCACCTCCGCCAGGGCCAACGCCGTGCCCACCGCCGCGGCGGCGATGATGTTGTGGCCGCAGGCGTGGCCGATGCCGGGCAGCGCGTCGTACTCGGCGCAGATGCCGACGACCAGTGCTCCGCTACCGAAGCTGGCCCGAAATGCGGTGTCCAATCCGCCGGGGGCCGCGAGCATCTCGAACCCCCGCTCGGCGACCAAGGCCTGGGTCTTGGCGCAGCTTCGGTGTTCCTGGAACGCCAGTTCCGGTTCCGCGTGGATCGAGTGCGATAGCTCGATCAGTTCGCCGCGTCGGCGTGTCACCGCCTCCTCGACTGTGGCGGATGCGGTTGCTGCGGGCATCTTCGCAGTATCTCACTGCCCAGGAGCACCAGCTCACCGAGTAGAAGGGCTGGCCCGCCCGGGTCCACGTAAGCTGCCTCGCTGTGACTGGTGCGACCGATCCGCAGACCGTCGCCGACGCGGCCGCTGCCGAACTGCGCGCACGCACCGGCATCGACCGCTTCGACGTCGCCGTCGTGCTGGGCTCCGGCTGGGCCCCGGCCGCCGCCGAAATGGGTGCTCCCACACAGGTCGTCGCGATGGCCGACCTGCCGGGCTTCACCCCGCCCACGGCAGCCGGGCACCGCGGCCAGGTCTTGGTACTCACGGTCGGGGACAAGCACGTCCTGGTGTTGGTCGGCCGGATCCACGCCTACGAGGGCCACGACCTACGCCACGTAGTGCATCCCGTCCGCACCGCCTGCGCAACGCGCGTGGGGACGGTCGTACTGACCAACGCCGCTGGCGGGTTGCGCGCCGACTTCGCGGTGGGCCAACCCGTGCTGATCAGCGATCACCTGAATCTCACGGCGCGTTCCCCGCTGGTCGGGGCGCAGTTCGTCGACCTGGTCGATGCGTATTCGCCGCGCCTACGGGCGTTGGCCCGCGAGGTGGATCCCACGCTGACCGAGGGGGTGTATGCCGGGCTACCCGGTCCGCACTACGAGACTCCGGCCGAGATTCGGATGCTGCGCACCCTGGGCGCGGACCTGGTGGGGATGTCGACCGTGCACGAAACCATCGCGGCCCGGGCGGCGGGGGCCGAGGTGATGGGCGTGTCGCTGGTGACCAACCTGGCCGCGGGTATGACGGGCGAGCCGCTGAGCCACGCGGAGGTGCTGGAGGCGGGCCGTCAGTCGGCCACGCGGATGGGTGCCCTGCTTGCCGAGGTGTTGGCCCGGTTGTAGGCGCGGCGCGCCGCGATGCGCTGTGAGAGGGCCGCGAAACCGCGCGCCATCAGCGGCGCGGCGAAGAGCATGAGCAGTACTCGCACCACCTGCGCAGCCACGATGAACGTGACGTTGCACCCGGTTTCGACGCTGGTGGCCAACACGGCGTAGATGCCACCGGGGCTGGTGGCCAGGTAGCCCTCGAGTGGACTGATTCCGGCGACGTGCGCCAGCAGCACGCCGAGGCCGGCGGTGGCCACGTTCAACGCGACGATCAGTCCGAGGGCGATCGGCAGGGCCCGTCCGATCGAACGTAGGGAGGCGCGGGTGAACGCCACCCCGGCTTGCCAACCGATGACCGCGTAGCCGAGTTGCACCAGCACCACCGGCACCGAGAGGCCGAACGACAGGCCGGTCAACTGCAGCACGATGGTCAGCGCCATGGGACCGAGCAACCCAGCGCCGGGCAGCCGGATCAGCCGACCTCCCATGGCTCCCAACGTCACGATGACGACCAGCATTGCGACGCTGAAATACCAAGGTGCCGAATCGGTTTGCGCCGCCGTCGCCATATGGACGGACTTCTGCGCATGGAACACCAGGGTGACCACCAGCGGCATCGACGCGGTGATGAGCGCGACGCGCAGGTATTGCACGACGGCGACCACCCGGTCGTCGCCGCCGAGCTCGCGCGCGATGGCGACCAGGCCGGACGCCCCTCCTGCCACCAAGGCGAGCGCACCGGTCAGCGGGCTGACCTCGCGGTGCAGGCCAAGCAGTACGCCGGCGCCGATGCTCAACAGCAGGGTGGCGACGGCGACCGCGACGACGATCGGCCAGTCCGAGCCGAGCGCCGACAGCGCGTCACGCTGCACCATGGTGCCGATGTACACGCCGAGCACGCCTTGGGCGGCCAGGCCCGCTGGACGTGGCACCCCGGCGGGAGCCAGCGTCAGTAGGGCGAGCGCGACGCCGACGACGAGCGCGGCGAACAGCGCCGCCGATGGGACTCCCAACATGGTCAGGGGGACGGTCACGCCGACCGTCAGCACTGCAAGAAGCGCCCACCTGAACATATTCACAAGTATGCTCTTGCTAAATGGATTGTTCAATCTGGCGATATTGACGCGATTGCCAAGGTATAACTTGCTAATGCGTTCTAGCACTGCGAATGCGACCGAGCTGCGCGAGTCGCTGATGGCGCTGACCCGCCAACTTCGCCGACACCGCTCCGACAACGGCCTCCCGCTGGCCCAGATGCAGATGCTCGGCGAGGTCAACCGGGCCGGGGTCACGACGCCGGCCGAACTTGCCGCCCGCCTGCAGGTGCGGGTTCAGTCGCTCACCGATGGCATCAACGAACTGGAAGCCCGGCAACTGGTGACGCGCAGGCCCGACCCCGACGACCGGCGGCGCCAACTCATCGAACTCACGCCCGAAGGCGCGACCGTGCTGGAGGCCGACCGCGCGGAACGCGACGAATGGCTCAACCGCGCGATGCGCGAGACCCTGACCGACCTCGAGTTCGACCTGCTCATGCTGGTGGCGCCGGTGCTCCGAAAGCTGGCCGACGAGCGCCTGGGCGAAGAGCGCTAGCCCGCCTCGCCCCACCCCCGCCTCGCGCCGAACGCGGGGAGGCCACAATGAGCGCCATGACAGCTGCGCCCTTGACCTTCGGCACCGCAGGCCTTCGCGGACCGATGTGCCCGGGCCCCGGCGGTATGAACACCGAAACCGTGGGCCGGGCGACGTGGGCGGTGGCGCAGGTACTCAAGGACCGGGGCCTGGCCGGCTCGAGCGTGGTCGTCGGACGCGACGCTCGGCACCATTCCACGGAATTCGCCCTCGCAACCGCCGAAGTGCTTGCCGCCGAGGGGTTCTCGGTGGTCCTACTCCCCGACCCCGCGCCCACCCCGGTCGTGGCCTTCGCCGTCCGGCAGCTCGGCGCTGCGGCAGGCGTGCAGATCACCGCATCGCACAACCCGCCCCAGGACAACGGCTACAAGGTGTACTTCGACGGCGGCCTACAGATCGTCCCGCCGACCGACCGGGACATCGAGACGGCCATGTCGAAGGCACCCACCGAGCTCGCACGCCGCGAGGTGACGCCAACCGACACCGAGCTGATCCACCAGTACGTTCGCCGCGCCGCCCAGGTACGCCGAACCAGCGGAGCCGTCCGCCTCGCACTGACCCCGATGCACGGCGTCGGCGGCGAGGTGGCCCTGCTCGCGCTGAGCGCCGCCGGGCTCACCGACGTCCACGTCGTGGCCGAACAATTCGCACCGGATCCCGACTTCCCGACCGTGGCGTTTCCGAACCCCGAGGAGCCCGGCGCCACCGACATGTTGCTGGCGCTGGCCTGCGAGGTGGACGCCGAGGTCGCCATCGCACTCGACCCCGACGCCGACCGGTGCGCGGTCGGCGTACCGACACCGTCGGGTTGGCGAATGCTGACCGGGGACGAAACTGGTTGGCTACTGGGCGATTACGTGCTGTCCCAGCTGGACGGCGAGGTGGCCGCCCACAGCGTGGTGGCCAGCACCGTCGTCTCCTCCCGCATGTTGGCCGCCATCGCCGCCGCGCATGGAGCCCAGCACGTGGAAACCCTCACCGGGTTCAAGTGGCTGGCCCGCGCCGACGCCGAACTCCCCGACAGCACACTGGTCTACGCCTACGAAGAGGCCATCGGCCACTGCGTCGACCCGGCCGCGGTTCGGGACAAGGACGGCATCAGCGCCGCGATCCTGATGTGCGACCTGGTAGCCGCGCTACGCCACGACGGACGCACCGTGCTCGACGCACTCGACGGACTGGCGCGCCGCCACGGGGTGCACCTCACGACCGCGCGCTCGCGCCCCGCCGAGGCCACCCTCATGCCGCGACTGCGGGCCGATCCGCCCACCCGGCTGGCGGGCTTCGACGTCACCGTCGACGATCTGTCGACCCGGCGCGGGCAATTCCGCACCGACGCACTGATTCTGTCCGGCGGCGACGGGGCCACCTCGGTGCGGGTCGTCGTCCGGCCGTCGGGCACCGAACCAAAGGTGAAGTGGTACTTCGAGGTTCGCTGCGCACCGAGCGGCGACGTGGAGGCCGACCGCAGGCGCGCGGCCGCGTTGATCACCGACGTGGTCGACGCCACGACGGCCTCGACCGGTGCGCCACAGGCTGCGCAGCCCTAGCGCGGGCCGAACTGACGGTCTCCGGCATCGCCGAGCCCCGGCACGATGTAGGAGACATCGTTGAGCCCGTCGTCGATCGCCGCGGTGAACAGCCGCAGTTCGGGAGCCACCTGTTCGAGGGCAGCGATCCCCTCCGGCGCACACACCACGCAGATCGCGGTGACGTCGACCGCGTTGCGGGCGTACAGCAGCCCCAACGTGTGCGCCATGGAGCCGCCGGTGGCCAGCATCGGGTCCAACACCATCACCGGAGTGGTACTCAGGTCGTCGGGTAGCGACTCCAGATATTGCGTGGGCAGCGCGGTTTCCTCGTCGCGGGCGACGCCGACGAAGCCCACCCGCGCCTCGGGTATCAGCTGATGCGCCTTCTCAACCATCCCGAGCCCAGCCCGCAAGACCGGCACCAACAGCGGCGGCGCGGCCAACCTGGACCCGACGGTGTCGGCGAGCGGGGTACGGATGGGCACGGGCGCGCAGGCTACGTCGCGGGTGGCCTCGTAGACGAGCATCAGCGCCAGATCGCACAGCGCGGCCCGGAATGCGGCGTTGTCGGTGCGCTCGTCGCGCAGGGTGGTCAGCCGAGCGGCGGCCAAGGGGTGATCGACAACGCGAACGTCCATGCGCGCAAACCTAGTGGAACCAGACGGCCTTGGCGTCCGTCATAACCGCATGCTGGCCAATACCTCCGCCATCCACACCTTCGGCGTCGCCCAGACTCGACACGCCGCCGACCTCGCTGCGGTCAGCGCGCGGCTCACCGCGGCCCACGGTGGCCTGTCCCCCGATGCGCTCGGACCCGTCGGCGTCCGCTTCCTGACAGCGCTGACCGAAGCGCTGGCCCAGGAGGCCCGCCGAGTCGCCGCGCTCGGCGAACGGTTCGCCGCCGCAGCCTCCACTGCCCAGTCCAACGCCGCTAGCTATGGCGCCGCCGAACACCGTGCGGGGCAGGCGCTGACCGAACTGAGGAATTGAGCATGCCCAGTGCCCTGGTGGCGACGCTTTCGGCGCCGATCCGCGACGTCGCGGCGAGGGTCGGGCCGGGTTGGTCAGCCGGTGGCGATCCCGCACCGCTGCTCGCTGCCGTCCGTGACGAGCTTGCGGCCGTCTCGGAGTCCGCCTCCTCGGCCTGGCATTCGGCCGAGCCGGAGTGGACCGGCGCGGCGGCGCACGCCGCGCGCGAGTTCAGCGCCGCCACGGTGTCCGCCGTCTCGACCATCGCCGCGCGGGCCGACGAGCTCGCTGCGGCGACCAGGACCGCCGCCGCGGCCGTGGCCAGAGCGCGAACCCGTCTGGAGGCGATCATCGAGGAATTCGAGGCTCGCGCAACGGCGCTCGAGTCCGAGCTCGACACCCCGGGAGCCGAGCAGGCGCTTGCCGAGCAGGCGCGCCGCGCCCTCGACGAGGCCGTCGCGGTGGTCGAGGAGTTGGAGGCCGAACTCGACGGGCCCGCGACCACCGTGGCCGCTGGCACCGACCCCGCGAGCACGTGGCCGGCCGCGGTTGCGCCCGTCGGTTCGAGTGGCGCTGCCGGCGGCTTCGGTGGCCAGCCGTCCCTGGGCTCCGGGTCGGGCTCCGGGCCAGGCTCGGGCTCGGGTTCCGGCCTAGGCTCTGGGCCGGGCTCCGGATACGGCGCCGGACTTGGCTCCGCACTTGGCTCTGGGCTGGGCTCGGGCTGGGGTTCCGGGCTGGGCTCCGGCGGCGGCCGCGGATTGCCCCCGGCGCAAGCCGACGTCGGGTTCGACCCGGACCGGGGCCACCGTCCCACGGCGGATCCCGGCGTGTTCGGCAGCGGCGTCGCGATCACGTTGCCCGACGGCAGCACGGCCACCGCGCCCAACGCCGTGGCGGCCGGTGCGGTTCGGCACGCGCTAACCCAGCTTGGAGTCCCCTACCGTTGGGGCGGCACGACACCCGGAGTCGGCCTGGACTGCAGCGGGCTCACACAGTGGGCGTATCGCGAAGCGGGGCTCGAGCTCCCGAGGCTGGCTCAGGAACAAGACCTCGGCGCCGCCGTCAACCGGAACGCGTTGCGCCCGGGCGACCTCGCCGTGTGGGACGGACACGTCGCGATGATCGTGGGCAACGGCCAGATGGTCGAAGCCGGCGATCCGGTGAAACTGTCCCCGATCCGGACGACCAACGCAGGACAGGGGTTTCAGGGCTTCTGGCGGCCGACGGCGTGATCAGCCGGGGCGTCGGCGTTATTGGCCGTCGGGCTATTGGCCGTCGGTCTATAGATGGAACCGAGCTCGGGTTCAGTCCGCCGGCGGGACGAGCCGCAGCGCCAGCGCACCGAGCGCGAGCACCGACACCGCGGGGGTCAGGAACAGCAGAATCGCCCACACCAGCCCGACCCCCACCCCACTGAGCGCCCTCACCAGGGTGAACACCGCGACCAGCCAACTCGCCCCACCCGCCAGCACCGCGACCCCGAGCGCGACGACGACGGCCCGGCCCAGCCCGTAGTGCCGGGATCCGGTCGCGGCCAACATCACTGCCGTGGGGACGAGAATGACGAGCGCACCCAACCAGGGCTGATCGGCGCCGATCCGCAAGCCGGGCACCAACACCAGCGTCGCCAAGACCGCGGCTCCGAGCAGCCCTGCCACGACCACGCCGCGACCGGTCGCGGTAGTCGGAACGCTCATCGCCTCGCCCCTTCCGTGACACCGGCCGGCGTCGATCCGGCCTTCGTGCGGACGTGGCCGGGATACCAGGAAGTGAACGCGGCGACGCCGACGAGCGTCACGTAGGTCAGCGTGTGAGCCGCCCACTCCGGCAACCACAGGTGTTTCATCAGCAGCCAGGCCACCAGCGTGTTGAAGGTGAACGCCGACGCCCAGGCGGCAGTGAGGACTTCGTTGGTGTGAACGAACAACGGGTGGTGCCACCGCGCCGGGTCGGTGTGTGCTCGCGCGTACTCAAGCGTGAACGGCTTGCCGATCAGCAACGTCGTCCACGCTCCGATGGCCAGGGCACCGTTGGCCAGCACGCCCAAGTGCCGAACGGTCCAAAGGTCGTGGAAGCCAACCACTGCCACGGTTGCGCCGGTGAAGAAGGCGAGGCCGACCCACATGATGATGCCGCGATGAAGGCGCAAGATGGCCATCACCACCGTCAGGGCGAGCGCGACCAACAGCCCCACCTCGACCCTCGACATGGTGTCCCTGGCGATCAGCAGGAACGCGATCCACGGCGCGAAGGACACCACCAGCTTGAGAAACGACATCGGTGTACCCTCCATTCGTCGGCCCACGCTCGCGGGGAGCCGTGCACCCATGTTCAGCCGACGCCAAGCGCCATCACAGAGCACAAGGTCCCGACATCGGGTGCGACAGCGCATTGAGACACTTGGCGCATGAGCCGCAGTCAAGTCGCCGTCATCGTCGAGTGCAGCTGACCATGGCCGCCTCGGGCTCGATTCGCTCGGCCGCGACCATGCTGGTCGCGCTGTCGCTGCTAGTGCTGGTCGGCGGGTGCACCGGCGCCCCGCACCGCAGGGCGGAGGCCACTCGGCTGCAACAAGCCATCTCCGGCATGCCGGGCGTCACCGACGCCTACGTGTCCTACGAGAACGCCATCGGCCGCGGCGCCACCATCTCCATTCAGGTGCAGCTGCCGTCCGCGACGCGTCAGCAGATCGTCGACGTGGTGGACCGCATCAACGCCGTCCGTGGCGACCTGTTCGCCAAGTTCGATCAGTCCGCTTCGTTTCAGCCCGTCGCGGACGGCGGCGCGGCGTTCGAGGTGCGGTGCGGCCAGGCGCTCGATGCCGCCACCATCGCCGACGAGGCAGTGGCGCTGCGCACGCTGGCTAGCCGGGTCCAAGCGGAGAGCGCCGACTGGTGGTGCAACCCACACGACAGGCGGCTCGACATCCGGGGCAACCGCACGCCCATCGCCGACGTGCTCGACGTGTTGCGGACCACCGGTTCCGACCTGAGCGGCACCAGCATGGAGCTCCTCTCGAACCCCGCCGCGCCTTCGGGCGACCTCGCACTGCCGCTATTCAGCGTTCAATATCCTTACAGCACAGATGATTTCGCTCACTTCAAGGCGCTAGTCGCACGCCTGGCAGCCAAACCGTGGACCGCAGGGGTCGGCCCTGGATCCACCATCGGGGGACTGAGCGTCCGCGTACAGAGTCCCGTCGCCGCTCGCCAGCAGCTCGCCGACGTGATTGCCGCAGTGGGCGCCGGCCCGAACCATCCGCTGCAGTTGGCCTGGGCGCTGGACGACCCGCCGCTGTACGGCACGGATACGCCCCGCTTCACCGGCCGCGTCGACGTCGGAGGATGCAACTACGGCACCGACACCGAGGCCGAACTACATCCCGAGAACTACCTGACCCCGGCCGCGCTCGCGCTGCAACGAGAGCTGCGCGCACAGTACGACACCTGCCCGAAGTGAAGCACGGGCGGCGCGGGCGTGGGCCCCGACTTCAGCGCAGCGTCATCAAGAGCTGACGGGCGCGCGGCGTGATCGGGTTCTGACCCATCCCCCGTCACCAAGACCTGACGCGCCAACACGGCATAGCCGTGCCCCGGCGGACGCTCCGCCGCGCTCAGTTCACCTGCAACAGCATCACGATGTCAGCGGTGCGCTCGCATTGTTGCGCTTAGCTGTGAGTCGATCGTTTCCGTGCCGCCGGCAAAGCCGAAGGTGTCTACTCGAGACACTCCAAGTTCACGTTCGGTTCCGGGCTGCGGCCCATCGACGACGCGAGGTGACGCCCATGGCGCGCATTGACATGACCGCAAAGATCCCGTTGATCGGGATGACGATGGTGTTCGCTGCGATGGGGATCGTCGCCGTCACCGCGTACCTGCACGCCGGCTGGTGGTCGATCGTCGGCTACGGGCTGGCGGCGGTCATCGCGGTGTTCGGCTTCGCCTTCACGTTCCGGGACATCAACGACACCACCAAGCCGCCGCCGGTGAAACCGACGGCCCCATCGGATGGAGCCACCTCGTGAGCACCGAACCGGAGGCGACCCGAACCACCGCGGCGCCCAAGCCGGAGGGGTACGACAACTCTGCGCTGACGAGCGAGGACGCCGGCTACGAGAAGGGCCTCAAGCCACGCCAACTGCAGATGATCGCCATCGGCGGCGCCATCGGCACCGGACTGTTCCTCGGCGCAGGCGGCCGGCTGGCCAGCGCCGGACCGGCCCTGTTCCTGGTGTACGCCTTCTGCGGCATCTTCGTCTTCTTCATCCTGCGCGCGCTCGGCGAACTCGTCCTGCACCGGCCATCGTCGGGCTCCTTCGTGTCCTACGCCCGCGAATTCCTCGGCGAGAAGGCCGCCTTCGTCGCCGGCTGGATGTACTTCCTGAACTGGGCGATGACGGCGATCGTCGACTCCACGGCGATTGCTACCTACTTCCACTTTTGGAAGGCGTTCGCGCCGATCCCGCAATGGCTGATCGCGCTGATCGCCCTGGCCATGGTGCTGGGCATGAACATGATCTCGGTGAAGGTGTTCGGCGAACTCGAGTTCTGGGCCGCGCTGATCAAGGTCGTTGCGCTGGTGACGTTCCTGGTAGCTGGCACGATCTTCCTGGCCGGCCGCTACAAGATCGACGGGCAGTCGACGGGGTTCAGCGTGATCGCCAATCACGGCGGCCTGTTCCCCACCGGACTGTTCCCGGTCGTCATCGTCACCTCCGGCGTGGTCTTCGCCTACGCCGCCGTCGAACTGGTGGGCACCGCGGCGGGCGAAACCGCCCACCCGGCCAAGATCATGCCCCGCGCGATCAACTCCGTCATCGCGCGCATCGCGCTGTTCTACGTGGGCTCGGTGTTCCTGCTAGGGCTCCTGCTGCCCTACACCGCCTACAAGTCCGGCGAGAGCCCGTTCGTCACCTTCTTCTCGAAGATCGGCGTCGAGGGGGCCGGCACGATCATGAACATCGTGGTGTTGACGGCTGCGTTCTCGAGCCTCAACGCCGGCCTGTACTCGACCGGCCGCATCCTGCGGTCGATGGCGATGAACGGCAGCGCCCCCAAGTTCACCTCGCTGATGAACAGCCGCGGAGTGCCCTACGGCGGCATCTGTCTGACCGCGGTGATCGGGTTGTTCGGCGTACTGCTCAACGGTGTCGTGCCCGCGCAGGCGTTCGAGATCGTGCTGAACGTCGCCGCGCTCGGCATCATCGCGTCCTGGGGCACCATCGTCATCTGCCAGATCCAGCTCTACCGGTGGTCGAAGAAGGGCATCCTGCAGCGGCCGTCGTTCCGGCTGTGGGGCACGCCCTGGACGGGCTATCTCACGCTGGCGTTCCTCTTCGGCGTGCTGGTGCTGATGGCCTTCGATCCTCCGATCGGCACGTGGACCGTGGCCTCACTGGTGCTGATCATTCCGGCATTGGTGATCGGCTGGTTCGCCGTCCGAGCCCGCGTGCTGGCCGTCGCACAGGAGCGCGAGGGATTCACCGGTCAGTTCCCCGTGGTGGCGAACCGGCCACCGCCCGGTGAGAAGGAGTAGCCCGGCGAGAAGGAGTAGCCCGGGCGATCCGCTTTTCGCAGAGGTCTACTCGTACTTTCTCTGCAAAAGGCGAGTCTCGTGACCCGTCGGTGCGGGGTCGGCCGACCGTTTTGCCGGTGACCGTCCAAGGCGTCCAGCCGGCGTCGTTAGGCTGTGCCGCATGGCTGCAGACATCGTGCCGGTACGGCTTGGGCTGACCAAGGGTGATCTCTACACGTTGTGGGCTCCCCTTTGGCGCGACGACGAAGACGAATGGCAAGCCTTTCTCGGCAAGGACGAAGACCTCTACGCCTTCGAGTCGGTCGCTGACCTGGTGGCTTTCGTCCGGACGAGCAAGGACAACGACCTCACCGACCACCCCGCGTGGGCGGCGCTGACCGAGGCGAACGCGCACCTGCTCGATCCTTCCGAGGAGCGGCAACACGACTTGGTCGGCGTGCCGGAACTGGTCGCCGAGAAGCCGACCGACGAGACGGTGCGGGCCCTGCTCAAGGCGTTGGCCGTCGTGCAGGCGCTCGGCTCGGTGTGCGACCTGACCGCGGTGGCCAAGTTCTTCAACGGCAACCCCGTGTTGGGCTCCCTCGGCGGCGGTGTCGACGCCTTCGCCGGCCGCGCGGGCCGCAAGCGCTGGGCCGAGATCGAGGCCGTGATCGGACGTAGCTGGGATGGTGTCATCGACGCCATCGACGGCGTGGTCACCGTGCCCGACGTCGACGCCGCCGCGTCCGAGAAGGCCGCGGCCGAGCTGGCCGAGCCCGCCCCGGAGCTCGAAGAGCCGGAGGAGACGCCCGACGAGGAGTTCGTCGTCGACGACGTCGTCGACACCGTCGATGAAGCCGAGGGGCTCGAGGCCGAGGCCGAGCGTCAGTTACTGGGCAGCCACGAGGACTTCTGGGTGCAGGTCGGCATCGACCCCATCCAGGTGATGACGGGCTCCGGCACCTACTACACGCTGCGCTGCTACTTCGACGACAGCCCCCGCTTCCTGGGCCGCAACGGCCGCATCAGCGTGTTCACCTCCGAACGGGCGCTGGCGCGTTACCTCGTCGACGAACACGAAAGCGACCTCTCGGGATTCAGCACCTACGAGGACATCCGGACGGCTGCGACCGATGGCTCGTTGCGGATCAAGGTCACCGAGGACAACATCTACGTGCTGACCGGAATCTCGGACGACCTCGCCGACGGACCCGACGCCGTCGACCGCGATCAGTTGGAGCTGGCCGTCGAGTTGCTCAGGGACGTCAGCGACTACGCCGAGGACACCACCGTCGACGACGCGCTCGACGTCGACCAGCCATTGGGCCGCTACGTCGCGCACGTGCTGTCGCCCGGCAAGGTCGGCAAGCCACCGGCGCCGTACGCCAAGGCCGTGGCGCAGTGGGACAAGCTGGAGGCCTTCGTCGAATCGCGGTTGCGCCAGGAGTGATGAGTTTCCGCGTCGCGGAGGGTCTATCCACGCATGCCCAGTTCTGACGGACTCAGCCCACACTTCCTCGACGTTCCCGGCGCCCGACTGCACTACGAGGTGCGCGGGTCGGGCCCAGTGCTGCTCGCCATCGGTTCGCCCATGGCCGCCGCAAAGTTC
>JAHFVB010000451.1 GCA_023264755.1 Mycobacterium sp.
CGCGGTCTCGGTGGTCAGCACCATGCGCGCCACCGAGGCGGCGTTGAGCACTGCGGACCGGGTGACCTTGACCGGGTCGACGATGCCGTCGACGAGCAAGTCGCCGTACTTCAGCGTCGCCGCGTTGAAGCCCTGTCCGGCCGGGAGCTGACCCACCTTGTTCACCACGACCGAGCCGTCGAGCCCGGCGTTGGTGGCGATCCAGTACAGCGGCGCAGACAGCGCGGCGGCGAACACGTCGACGCCGATGGCCTCGTCACCCGTAAGCGATTCCTTCAGCGCCTTGAGCACCGAGCCGGCCTGCAGCAGTGCCGCGCCGCCTCCGGTGACGATGCCCTCTTCGACGGCGGCCTTGGCCGCGGCAACCGCGTCCTCGACTGCTTCCTTGCGCTTCTTGAGATCCGTCTCGGTGGCTGCGCCGACCTTGATGACGGCCACGCCGCCGGACAGCTTGGCCAGCCGCTCCTCGAGCTTCTCGCGATCCCAGTCGGAGTCAGTGGCCTCGATCTCGGCCCGCGGCTGGGACTTGCGCCCATCGATGGCGTCCTGGGTGCCGCCACCGTCGACGAGCACCGTGCTGTCCTTGGTGACCACCACGCGGCGGGCGGTACCCAGCACGTCGAGGTCGATGTCGCGCAGCACCAAGCCGACGTCGGGGTTGACGACCTGGCCGCCGGTGACGACCGCGAGATCGTCGAGGAACGCCTTGCGGCGGTCACCGAAGAATGGAGCCTTGACCGCAACTGCCTTGAGCGTCTTGCGAATCGCGTTGACCACCAGGGTCGACAGGGCTTCGCCCTCGACGTCCTCGGCGATGATCAGCAGCGGCTTGCCGGATTGGGCCACCTTTTCCAGCAGCGGCAGCAGGTCGGGCAGCGAGCTGATCTTCTCGCGATGCAGCAGCACCAGTGCGTCTTCGAGCACCGCTTCCTGGGCGTCGAAGTCGGTGATGAAGTACGCGGAGACGAAGCCCTTGTCGAAGCCGACGCCTTCGGTGATCTCCAGCTCGGTGTTCAGCGTGGAGGACTCCTCGACGGTGACGACGCCGTCGTGACCGACTTTGGTCATCGCCTCGCCGACCAGCTCGCCGATCTCGGCGTCACGCGAAGACACGGTGGCCACCTGAGCGATCGAGTTCTTGTCGCTCACCGGGGTGGCGGCGGCCAGCAGGGCCTCCGACACGGCGTCGGCGGCCTTGCTGATGCCAGCCCCCAGGGCAATGGGGTTGGCGCCGGCTGCGACGTTGCGCAATCCGGCCTTGATGATGGCCTGGGCCAGCACCGTCGCGGTGGTGGTGCCGTCGCCTGCGACGTCGTTGGTCTTGGTCGCCACCGACTTGACCAGCTGGGCACCGAGGTTCTCGAACGGGTCTTCCAGGTCGATCTCGCGGGCGATGGTGACGCCGTCATTGGTCACCACCGGGCCGCCGTACGCCTTGGCCAGTACCACGTGGCGGCCGCGCGGCCCCAGCGTTACCCGCACGGCGTCGGCAAGCTTGTCGACCCCGGCTTCCATGGCCCGGCGCGCAGTTTCGTTGTACTCGATCTGCTTGCTCATAGATTTGCTTCCTGCTTAAAGGGGTTGAAACGAGCGCCGCCCCGGACATCACCCGTGCAAACGGGGACCTCCGGGGCGGAACACGAGTACTTACTTGTTGACGACGGCCAGCACGTCGCGGGCCGAGAGGATCAGGTACTCCTCGCCGCCGTACTTGATCTCGGTGCCGCCGTACTTGCTGTAGATGACGGTGTCACCTTCTGCGACGTCCAGGGGGATGCGCTTTTCGCCATCCTCGTCCCAGCGGCCTGGGCCAACTGCGACGACGGTGCCTTCTTGCGGCTTCTCCTTGGCGGTGTCGGGGATGACCAGACCGGATGCGGTCGTCGTCTCGGCCTCATTGGCCTGTACGAGGATCTTGTCCTCGAGTGGCTTGATGTTCACGGCCACGATGGAGCCCTCCACATTTGTTAGGGGTGAGTTCCGAGTTAGTTCTCGGACCTTCACGGATTACCAGCTTATTCAGGTGTTCGGCACGCATCCGAGCCCGTTGCGCCGTCGTCGCGGGTTCCGGCGCGGGGTTTGGAAGCCTGCCACCTAGCACTCTATACACGCGAGTGCTAGCACTCAAGGGTGGGGTTGTGCCTGTAGAGAATTGTTCATCCAGGGGGCGCCGAATCGCCCCGCGAGCTAGATGCCGACGCACAACGAGACGAACGGAATGGGCGCGCACACGCTGGCGGAGACGTACGGCCTGGGCCCGTTCCACGCCGGCGGGGGCGGGGGTGGCGGCGGAAGCGGAGGCGGTGGCTGTTCGGCCACCACGCACGTGTTGGAGGCCGGATCCAATACGGTGCCCTCACCGCAGACGGCGGCCGCACTCACCCCCGAGGCCGCGAATACGCCCCACGCCACCGGCGCTAGTGCAGCCACCGCCCCGATTGCCAAACGACCGATCCTACTCGTCATCGTCCGTACTTCCCCTGAGCCGGCCCGACCCACTCTCAGGGTAAAGCGTATCGACGCCGGGCCAGGCTGGATCAGGGCCGAAAGTACCTTTGTCGTGGGCAGATGTTCCATGCCGCCCGCCGACGCGTGCGCGCGCCACTCCGGGCGGCCGGGCGGTGATCCGGTCCGCTCGAGCAGGCGAGCACCACCCCGTCGCCACGCCGAGCGGGTTAGCCGTAGCCGGATCGCCCCCAGGTGATCCGCGCCGTCGCCGACCATTTCCCAGTCGACCTTGCGCCTTCCACGTCGACCTTGCGTCCAAGCGGATCGAGGTCGCCCCTTTCACGTACATTCTCTGTGAGTCAACACGTCGGTGCCTCTCGCTATCGTAGAACACATGTTCGATTGGCTGCCCGTCGACCCGGCCGCGCTAGCGGGCGTGGACGATGCCGGGTTGATCGACGCCGTCGCCGGCTGGGCCCGGCTCAGCGCTGCGGCCGATGCCAGGAAGTACGCCGCCATCGCCGAGCTCGAACGGCGCCGGTGCACCGACGAACATCCGAACTGGGCGTGCGACGACTGGGATGCCGCTGCCGCCGAGGTTGCCGCGGCGCTCAACATCGGGCTCGGTCGCGCGTCGAGCGAACTGGACCTGGCGATCATGTTGCGGGACCGGTTTCCCAGGGTTGGCGCGCTGTTCCTGGCCGGCGAAATCACCGCCCGCAGGGTGTGGCTGCTCGCCAACCGCACCTACCTGGTGACCGACATCGACGCCTTGGCCCAACTCGACCAGGAGCTTGCCGAACGTCTCGCGAATTGGGGGCCGCTGTCGGAGTACAAGCTGACCAAGGTCATCGACATGTGGGTCGAGCGGATCGACCCAGAAGCGTTGCGGCGCACGCGCAACGACGCCAGAACGCGTGACTTCACGGTCGCCGACGCCGACGCAACCGGGACGGCGGCCGTCTTCGGCCGATTGTTCTCCACCGATGCGACGCTGCTGGGACAGCGACTCGACGCCATGGCACGTGGGGTCTGCGCGGACGACCCGCGCACCTTGGCACAGCGTCGCGCCGATGCGCTCGGCGCATTGGCTGCGGGTTCACCGCGTCTGTCGTGCACGTGCGACGACCCGGCGTGCCCGGCCGCCACCGACGACGGCCGGGCCAGCAGCGTGGTCGTGCACGTCATCGCAGAACATGCCACCACCGAGGCCGCGCCGGATCCGCAGTGCGACGGCGAGGGCCTGGCACCCGCCGAACCGCCGGCCACTCCGCGACAGAACGCGGCGTTGATCGTCGGGGGCGGACCGGTGCCGGCGCCATTACTGGCCGGGCTGATCGCCCGCGGCGCAAAGGTCAAGCCCCTACGTGTGCCTGGCGTAGCGGCCGAGGCGCACTACCGCCCGTCGAAGGCCCTCGATGACTTCGTCCGGATGCGCGACCTCACGTGTCGAGCCCCCGGGTGTGATCGTCCGGCGCTGTTCGCCGACATCGACCACACGGTGCCGCATCCCGACGGACCGACCCACGCCGGGAATCTCAAGTGCTACTGCCGAAAACATCACTTGGTCAAGACATTCTGGCCGGGTTGGTCGGATCGTCAACTCGGCGACGGCACCGTCGTCGTGACGACGCCGACCGGGCACTCGTACGCCACCAAGCCGGGTAGCAGTCTGTTCTTCCCGACGTGGGCGGTGACCACCCCGGCTCCCCCGGCGCAGCCCGCACCACCGGGTCAGCACCGCACGCTGATGATGCCGACGCGAAGACGCAGCCGGGCCGAGGTTCGAGCGGATCGAGTTCGGCGGGAGCGTGCGCTCAACGTTGCCGAATACGACCACCCGCCGCCGTTCTGAGCGGTTAGCCGTATCCGCGCGGATCGATCATCAGGTGATCCGAGACGTCGCCGAGCATTTCGACGTCGACCTTGCGTTCGGTGAAGTGCCAACCGTCGGCGTCGCGGGCAAACGCGTCGTAGTAGCGCCCCACGACGATCGGTTGCAGCGGCACCGATTC
>JAHFVB010000452.1 GCA_023264755.1 Mycobacterium sp.
GATCGAGCCGCCAGGGGGGGAGATCTCCCGCCAGGTCTCCGACAGCTACTACGCCAGCCTGAATCGGAACAAGCGCAGCCTGTGCCTGGACCTGAATTCGACTGCTGGGCAGCGCCGGCTGGGCGAGTTGGCCGCCGCGTCCCATGCGCTGCTGGTGAACATGAAGCCGTCGGTGATCCGCAAGCTGGGGCTCACCTACGAAGCCCTGCGGCGTCACAACAAGCGGCTCGTCTGCGTGGCATTGACCGGGTACGGGCTCGATGGCGGTGACGATCCGGCCTTCGACTACGTGGTGCAGGCTGCCACGGGCGTGGCCGCGATGACCGGTGATCCGGCGGGTCCGCCGACGCTGCCCGGATACTCGTCCGCCGACAACTCCACCGGACTGACCGCGGCGCTGGGGTTGCTCGCGAAGATCGTCTCTGGACGGGGCGGCCAGGTCGACGTCTCGCTGAGCGATGTCATGCTGTCCCAGCTGAACTACCGAGCCTCGGCCTACCTCAACGAGGGCGCCGAGCCGCAGCGGTACCCGTTCGGTGCGCACTCGTACTACGTTCCCGCGCAGCTATTCTCGACGTCGGACGGATATTTGGCGCTGTTCATCACGCACGACGGCTTCTGGCGTTCGTTCGCCCGTGAAGCCGGCCTGGACGGGTTCGACACCATGGCCGAGCGTGCGGCCCGCAGAACCGAAGTGCTCGACGCGGTGGCGGCGAAGCTGTCCACCGATTCGGCGGCGAACTGGGAAGCTCGGTTGCGTCCGCTCGGCATTCCCGCCGCGGCGGTCCGGACCTTGCCGGAAGCGCTCGAGGCGGCCCAGGAGGCCATCGTGACCGCGGGTGAGCATCGGTTGATCGGCAGCACCATCAAGGTGGCCGGCTACGAACCGTCCTATCGCGCGGCGCCGGCGTTGGACGAGTACTCCGGTGAGCCTCAGTCCTCGTAGTCGACGGTGACGTTGGCGGCGTCCGGCACGGCCTGACACGTCAGGACGTAACCGTCGTCGACTTCCTCGTCCATGAGCGCGTCGTTGATCCGCATGGTGGCGCTGCCCTCGGTGAGCCTCGCCATGCAGGTGCCGCAATTGCCTGCTTCGCACGAGAACGGCGGGGTCAAACCGGCACGGCGCGCGGTCTCCAGGAGGGTCTCGCCTGGTCTGCCCGCGACCGTCGTCGTCTTGCGGTCGAGCAGGATCGTCACCTCGCCGCCGGGCGCTTGGCTCGGTACGGGGGCTGCGGTCATCTGACTCACTCCTGCATTCCTATTCTGTCTCAACGAGAATACTATTCTCCATAATAGATAGGATATTCTCAACAGCAGCGTGAGAGGGGGCCGAAGGTGACTGACCCGGTCCTGCTCGCCTACGGGGACCGGCAGTACACCCGCGCCGAGTTGAACGCCCAGACCGGCGGCCTGGCCACGGTGCTCTACGACCGGGGAGTGCGCCCAGGCGACCGCGTCGCGGTGATGTCGTCCAACCGACCCGAATTCGTCATGGCCCTACGCGCGATCTGTGGGCTCGGCGGGGCCGTCGTCCTCTTGAGCCCGGCATGGAAGCGGGGCGAGGTCGACCATGCCCTCGCCCTGACCGAGCCCCGCTATGCCGTCGGCGACCATCCCGTGCTGGCCGAGGCGATGCCGATGCTTCACCTCGACGAGCCGGTGGCGCCTTCCGACCGCCAGTTCGACGAGTTGGACCCCGATGCGGACGCCGTGTTCGTGTTCACGTCGGGCACCACGGGCATGCCGAAGGCGGCCAGGCACACCCATCGTGCGTTCGGCGCGGCGATCGCCCAGTGGCGGGCCGCGCTCGAGTTGTCCTCGACCGACCGCATGCAGATCGTGACGCCGCCCTCCCACATCCTGGGGCTGCTGAACATCGCGACCGCACTCGATGCGGGGGCGTGGATCCGACTACATCCACGATTCGACGTCGACGCGATGCTTCGCCACGTCGAGTCCGACCGGATCACCGTCGAGATGGCCGTCGCCCCCATCGCCATGGCGCTCGCCGCGCACCCCGACCTCGAGACCTACGACCTGTCCTCGCTGCGCTACGTCATGTGGTGCGCGACGCCCGTCACGAAGAGCGTGGCCGACACCGTCACCCGACGGGCGGGCGTGCGCTGGGTAACTGCCTACGGGACAAGTGAAGTACCGGTCATCGCGTGCTGCCCCCTCGACGATGCGAGGCTCGACACTGTCGGCAAACCGATCCCAGGGGTCGACGTGCGGATCGTGTCAGAGGACGACTCCATGCCCCTCGGACCTGGCGAAGACGGCGAGATTCAGGTCCGCTCGGATGCGGTGATGTCGGGCTATCTGCCCGACGACGCGTCGGCCTCGGCGTTCAGCGCGGGTTACTACCGCACCGGCGACGTCGGGCAGCTCGACGCCGACGGGTTCCTGCGCGTCACCGATCGCTCCAAGGAGCTGATCAAGGTGCGCGGATTCCAGGTGGCCCCCGCTGAAGTCGAGGCCGTCCTGCATGGCCACCCCGCCGTAGCGGACTGCGCGGTCTTCGGGGTCCCCGACGTGGCCAACGGAGAGGCGATCGTGGCCGCCGTCGCGCGCTCCGGTGCGGTCGAGGCAGCCGAGTTGGTCGCGCTGGTGGGAGCTCGGCTGGCCTCGTACAAGCGGCCCAGTCGCGTCATCTTCGTCGAGGAGATTCCCCGGCTGCCGTCCGGAAAGGTATTGCGTCGAGTGTTGAAGGAGCGGCTGTGGACGTCCGTCTGACGGCAGAACAACGAGAACTGCGAGCCGCCGCCGCCAAGCTGGCCGACGACCTCGGCCCCGGCTCGGTGGCCGACCTGGACGATGAGCTTCGGGTGGCGCGGCTCGAGAAGGCGGTGGAGGCCACCGGTTTTCGCACGCTGCGATCCGACGGGGCCTCTGGCGTCGAGGTGGCGATCGTCGCGGAGGAATTCGCTCGCGGCCTCGTCGACGTGCCGTTCCTCGGACCGGTGCTGGCCGACGAGCTGGGGCGCCTCATCGGCCGGGCGGTGTCGCCGGGCTCGGATGCCCCGACCGTCGACCTGACGAGAAGTCTTGCAGGAGTGAATGAGTCGCCATCGGAGCTGGACGAGCTCACCGAGGAGGAGGCTGGCCGGTGGTATGCGTTGGCGCTCACCGCGACGGCGGCGGACCTGGTCGGCGCGGCCCGCGGCACGTTGGACCTGGCGATTGAGTACGCCAAGATTCGCGAGCAGTACGGCGCCACTATCGGCTCCTACCAAGCCGTGGGGCACCTGCTGGCGGAGAGCCTGGCCCTGATCGAAGGGTGCGTCAGCGTGCTGCGCCATGCCGCGTGGGCCGTCGACGAACTGCCCGTCGTCGAGGCGATCGAGGCCGCCCGGGTGGCCAAGCTCTACTGCGTGCGTTCGGCTCGCACCGTCTGTGAGACGTCGATCCAGGTGCACGGCGGAATCGGGAACACCTGGGAATGCCTGGCGCACGTCTACTTGCGTCGCGTGCTGGCCGGCGCCGAACGCTGGCCGGTCAAGTTGGAGGAGTTGACCATTGGACTTTCGTGATTCGCCAGAGGAAGCCGCGTTCCGGGCCGAGCTGCGCGCGTGGCTGGCCGAACAGAAGGGCAAGTTCCCCACCTCGGGAGACGAGTACTGGGCCAAGGCGGGGGAGTGGCACGTCGCGCTGTACGAGGCCGGGTTCTTCGGCACCTCCTGGCCCAAGGCGTACGGCGGCCAAGAGCGACCACCGGTCTTCGACGTCATCGTCGACGAGGAGATCGCCAAGGCCGGGGCACCGGCGCGGCCCGGACTCGGCTACCTGGTCGTTGGACTTAGCCACCACGGCGACGAGCAACTGCGGCAACGCTTTCTGCCGGGCATGATCAACGGCACCGAACGCTGGTGCCAAGGTTTCAGCGAGCCGGGCGCGGGTTCGGATCTGGCCTCGCTCACGACCACGGCGACCCGCGACGGAGCCGAATGGGTCATCCATGGGCACAAGATCTGGACCAGTTACTCCGACGTCGCCGACTGGTGCCTGCTGCTCGCCAGGACCGACAAGGACGTGCCCAAGCACAAGGGGATTTCGGCGTTCATCGTCCCGATGCACCAACCCGGCATCGTTCAACGTCCGCTGAAGATGATCAGTGGCGTCACCAAGGAATTCGGGCAGGTCGAATTCGACGGAGCCCGGGTGTCGGCGGAGCACATGGTCGGCGCGCCCGGCGACGGCTGGAAGTTGGCGATGACCGTGGTCAGCCACGAGCGCGAACCGTCGACGTTGGGCTTCTCGGCCCGCTATGGCAAGTTGGTGCGCCAGTTGAACTCTCGAGTCGAGGGAAGCGTCCCCGAGGAACTGTCGTGGGCGTGGGTGCAGACCGAGATGCTGAGGTTGCACGTGCGTCGGCGGCTGTCCGAACAGCTGGACGGGGTGACGCACGGGCCGCAGGGATCGCTGGACAAGCTGCTGATGACATGGGTCGAGCA
>JAHFVB010000453.1 GCA_023264755.1 Mycobacterium sp.
CGCCACGGGCGCGGTGCCCGCCAGCAGGCTGCGCACCAACACCTGCAACCCCGCGATGTGATGGGCGGGAAGTGCCAGCAGCCAGCGCCCCGGGCCGCCGAGCCTCGCGTGGGTGGCCGTCGCGCTGGCGGTCAGTGCGGCGGCCGAAAGCAGGGCGCCCTTCGGAACCCCGGTCGTGCCGGACGTCGACACCACCACCGCGACGTCGTCGTCGACGTGCTCCCCGGCCCTCAGCGACGTCGTCAACAGTCGGGCCGCCCGCTCGTCGGCTGCGGGCACCGGCAGGACGGCGGCCCCGGTGCCGGCGAGGGCGGCTTCGAGGGCGGGCAGCAGACTCAGCGCCGCCTCGGCGGCGCCCACCGGATGGGCGCGCAGCGTTGCTATGCCGAGTCCTCCGGGTCGTGACCGCCCGTGTCGTCGCGAACGTCGCGCGGGTCGTCGAGCGGCCAGCCCTTCGCGGCCAACCGTTCCCGCACGCGCTCGACATCCTCTTCGCGCGGTAGTCCGTCGGTGATCTGAGTGATCAGGACGCCGATGTCGATGTGGTCGAACTCGCCGCGGTCCATCAGGTCCTGGGCGACGGCCTTCACTTCGTCACTGGTGAGCTTGCGGGTGAGCAAGGCCAGCAGCGGCACTCGGTCGGGGCCAGGAACCCCCTCCGGGTAACCGGCGTTCAGCCACGCGACGATCTTGGCGAGAAATCCGTTCACTGCCTCAACTCCCCTAACGGGACGGCCGAGCCGCCACGAGATTCGGACTGCCGAGCCCCCACGGCATCCACCGGCATTCGCCAGCATTCGTTGCGCTCGATGCTAACTGCGGCCCGCTCGTCCGGCGCTGCGGCCCGTGACTTTTCGGGGTGGTTGACCTGGGGCGGCCAACAGGGTGGGGCGGCTACGTGAACACTAGATGAACAAGTTGGCCGTTGCGACGAAACTGCCTGGTCGGAATGCCTGAGTAGGCTGGCGATCAGCTAGGAAAAACGGCTCGCTTACCCTCAGAATTAGCGCCATGAGCGCAGAGCTGATCATCCTGGTGTTGTTGATAGGCACAGCACTGGCATTCGACTTCACCAACGGCTTCCACGACACCGGAAATGCGATGGCGACGTCGATCGCCACGGGTGCCCTCAAGCCGAAGGTCGCCGTACTCCTGGCCGGCGTCCTCAACCTCGTCGGCGCCTTCCTCTCGGTCGAGGTGGCAGTCACCGTGACTACCTCGGTGCTGAAGGTGCAAGACGCCAAGACCGGGCATCTGCTATCGGGCATCGACGCCTCGATGGGTCTGACGATCATCTTCGCCGGCCTCATCGGCGGCATCCTCTGGAACCTGCTCACCTGGCTGTTCGGCATCCCGTCCAGTTCCTCACACGCGCTCTTCGGTGGGCTGATCGGCGCGGGGCTGGCCGCGCTCGGCACCGCGGGGGTCAACTGGTCCGGCGTGCTGCAGAAGGTCATCATTCCGGCGTTGGCCGCACCGTTCATCGCGGGCCTCGTCGCCGCCGCGGGCACCTGGCTGGTCTACCGCATCACCCGCAAGGTCGTGAAGAAGCGGCGCGAGGACGGCTTCCGCTGGGGCCAGATCGCGACCGCCTCGCTGGTGGCGCTGTCGCACGGCACCAACGACGCACAGAAGACGATGGGCGTCATCGCGCTGGCCCTGATCACGACCGGTCACCTCACCGGCGACGTGAAGAAGGACGGCCTGCCGTTCTGGGTCATCCTGAGCTGCGCGCTCGCGATCGGGCTTGGTACCTACATCGGCGGCTGGCGGGTCATCCGCACGCTGGGCAAGGGGCTCGTCGAGATCGAGTCGCCGCAGGGGCTGGCCGCCGAGGCGTCCTCGGCTGCGATCATCCTGAGCTCGAGCGCGGCGGGCATGGCGCTGTCCACCACCCACGTTGCCACGGGTTCCATCCTGGGCAGCGGTGTGGGCAAGCCCGGTGCCGAGGTGCGCTGGGCGGTGGCGGGACGCATGGCCGCGGCCTGGCTGATCACCCTGCCGGCCGCCGCTCTGGTTGGCGCCCTGTCGTACTGGCTGTCCTTCGGGCTGAAGTCCGTGTCGGGCTCGCAGCTGGTCGGCGACGGCGTCATCTTCGTCATCCTGGTCGCGCTGTCCGGGTACATGTACTGGCGCGCTCAGCAGCAGAAGGTCGACAGCAGCAACGTCAACGCCGATTGGGACCACAAGACCAACTCCGTGGTCCCCGCCGAGGTGCGCGAGGCCGTCAAGGGCGAGCCGAGCCAGCCCACGGCGTCGGTCTGAGCCCGGTTCCGCTTTCCCACTGACTCAAGGACATTCAGATGACTTATTTGGAAGCGATTCTCAAGGTGCTGGCTGTCGGGCTGGTACTCGGAGCCGGGTTGCCCGCGGTCTTCGCAGTCGGACTGGTTGCGTATTCGAGGGGTGCGGGAGGAGTGGACGACGACGGCGCCGCTCTTGCTCCCAACCCCGCGCTGAAGGCGTTCGGGCTCTTGCTGTTCGCTGCCGTGAGCGCCGTGATCGTGATCGCGATCCTGTACATCACCAAGGCGACGATCATCCACCACTTCGGGTTCAACCCCGTCCCCTTCCTCCCAAAGTGAGCTGACGAACATGGCTGAAGGCACGAGCATTCTCGACAACGTTCTGCACTGGCTGCACGAGGGTTATCCCGAGGGCGTCCCACCGAAGGATTACTTTGCAGTGCTCGCGCTGCTCAAGCGGTCGCTGACGGAGGACGAGGTCGTCAAGGCGGCTCAGTCGATCCTCAGGTCGATTGACGGCGCCGAGGTGACCGAGGACGAGATCCGCAAGGCGGTGCAGGACGTGATCGACAAGGAGCCCAACTCCGAGGAGATCCACCAGGTCGCATCGCGGCTGGCCTCGGTCGGGTGGCCGCTCGCCACCTCGAGCTAGTACCCCTGCGCAGAATTCGGCCCGCCCGCCGTCGCCCACGCGACGACGGGCGGGCCGAATCCATTTGTGCGCAAGGACGCTGGGCTGGGCGCTCAGGCTCGGTGGTCGCGGCGCAGCGGGTGCGTCTCGGGAACCTGAACGAATATCAGCGTCACGCCGTCGGGATCGGTGACGTGCAGTTCGTGCAACCCCCACGGTTCTTCCCGCGCCGGACGGGTGATTTCGACGCCACGGCCTTCGAGCTCGGCCTGGGTGGAGTAGACGTCGCGCACCTGTAGCCAGAGCGCGCCGGGGAAGGGCGGCGCGCTCGCGGGCGGGGCCCCGTGACCCGCCAGCTCGATGAGCGCTTGCCCGGCGTGGAACACCGTGCCGCCGGGGTATTCGCGAGCGACGGCCAACCCGAGGGCGTCGCGGTAGAAGGCCAGCGAGCGTTGGTAGTCCGCCGGCCGGAACAGGACGCGGCTGGCGAGGATCTCCATGCCGTCGTGTCTAACACAGCCGTCGTGTCCAACACGCCGGTCCGGCGCTGCCCGATCAGTCGCGGGGTTGGACGCGCTGACGCTTCATGATCGCGTCGACTGCGCCCGGCGCAAAGCTGTTGAGGGCGTGCGCGGTGACGGCCATGCGCGGGGCGATCCGGACCGGGCGGGTACGGGCCGCGGTCACCATCCAGTCGGCGGCCTCCTCTGCGCTGAGTCCGGGCAGACCGTCGTAGGCGCGGGTGGGGGCGATCATCGCGGTCTTCACCAACGGGTAGAACAGCGTTGTCGAGTGCACGCCGTCGGCGGCCCACTCGGTTTCGATGACCCGGCTTACCGCGGTCAACGCTGCCTTCGAGGCGTTGTAGACGGAGAACAGCGGAGAGGATTCGCTCAATACCCCCCAGGTGGAGACATTGATGATGTGGCCGTCGCCGCGCTTGCGCATGCCGGGTGCGAAGCCGCGGATCAGGCGTAGCGGGGAGTAATAGTTCAGCGTCATCGTGCGTTCGACGTCGTGCCAGCGGTCGAGGGATTCGGCCAGCGGGCGGCGGATCGACCGGCCTGCGTTGTTGATCAGGATGTCGATGCCGCCGAGGTCGCCCTCCACCCGTGCGACGAGCTCGTCGACGGCATCGAGGTCCGACAGGTCGCAGGCGTGGGCTTGGGCCTCGCCGCCGGCGTCCAGGATGCGCTCGACGACGCCGTCCAGCAGTTCCTGCCGGCGGGCCGCCACGACGACGATCGCACCTTCTCGAGCCAGCTTGAGCGCGCCGGCTTCTCCGATGCCCGACGACGCCCCGGTGACCAGGACTCGCTTGCCGCGCAGGTCGACGGGGTTGGGGTGGGGCTGCAGCGAGGCCATCAGGGGCGGGCGCATGCTGGCCAGTAGTAGGCCGTCGGAGAGTCGACGTAGCGGATTCTTGCTCACCAGGGCGACCCTACTTCCCCCGCGATCGGGGCACGTTTGGGAGCGCTCAGCGCGTCCTACGGTGTCCGAATCATGGTCCGAATCATGGCCCACATCACGGCCCGCATCACGGCCCGAATCACGCTTGCGGCGCCGCCCGCAACA
>JAHFVB010000066.1 GCA_023264755.1 Mycobacterium sp.
GCCGTCGTTGATGAAGTACGCCTGACCGGGTGCCGACCCGCCGGGTACCAGGTGCTCGGCGGCGAGGATGAAGCCGTGAATCAAGTTGTGTACGTATGAGTTGTCGAGCTTGCTGTGCTTGCTGCCCACCAGCACCTTGACGTTTCCGGCAAGCACGTTCTCGAAGACCTTGCGGAACATCGTCTGGTCGCCACGGCCCCAGATGCCACTTGGGCGGATCGAACACGTGAGCATGCCAGCTCCATCTTCGACACCGTTCTCGGCGAGTACGAACTTCTCCGCAGTGACCTTGGTCTCGGTGTACAGATCGTTGAAACGCTCTGTGTACGGCAGGGTTTCGTCACCATTGACGATCTCCTGACCGCCCATCACCACGCTGTTGGACGCGGTGTAGACGAATCGCTTGGTACCTGCCGCCCGTGCGGCGCGCACCAGGTTCTGGGTGCCGCCGACGTTGACCGCGAAGCTGCGCTGTCGGTATTCGTCGGTGACGGAAGCGCCACCCATGAGGTCGATGATGGCCGCGGTGTGGAAGACGGTGTCGACCGCGTCCGCGCCCGACCCAATGGCGGCGGCGACGTCGTCGACGTTGCTGATGTCGCCGGTGACGACCTGCAGCCGCGGATGGTCGGGCAGTGGCGATGGCACCCGGTCGAACGAGCGCACGTCGTGCCCGCGGCCGAGTAGTTCGGTCACCAGATTGGCGCCGACGAAGCCGGAGCCTCCGGTGACGAGCACTCGGCCAAGATCGGTGGTCAGCATTGGGTCACCCATGGAAGTACACGTTACCCGCAAAACTGGAACGTGTTCCAGTTCGGGGTGGGGGGCGGTCCGAACTCCGGCACCGATTAGTCCTCCGGGTCGGTTCGGGTGGCCAGCGCGTCGGCCACCTTCTGGCGCGCCCCAGCCAAGTGCTCTTCACATCGTTTGGCCAGTTCTTCGCCTCTTTCCCAGAGTTTCAGCGAAGTGTCGAGATCCAGTCCGCCCTGTTCCAGTTGGCGGACGACCTCGATCAGTTCGTCGCGGGCCTGCTCATAACCCAGCTGACTAATGGGCTTCATCTAGTCCCTCACTCGTGGTGATGACGGCTCCGTCGGTCACCCGGATCCGCAATCGGGTGCCTTCGGGTGCGTCGGCGACCGAACGTAGGACGGTCGCCGAGCCGGAGGCGTCGATGGTCTGTACGACGGCATACCCGCGGGCCAAGGTGGCGGCTGGGCCCAGCGTGGTCAGCCTGGCCGACAGATGGCCGATCCGTTCGGTCTCGGCGCCGATCAACCTGTTGACGTCGCGCCGGGCGGCGGTGCGGGCGCGGTGGACCTCTTCGGCGCGCGCGGCCAAGGCCGCCAGTGGATCGGCGATCACGGGCCGGCTGCGCAGCTGGGCGATCGTGTGCTGCTCGCGGTGCACCCAGTTGCGCAGCGCGCGGGCGCCACGACGGCGGAGCTCGCCCACCAACGCCTGTTCGGCCGCGGCATCCGGTACGACGCGCTTGGCCGCATCGGTCGGAGTCGCGGCGCGCAGGTCGGCCACCAGGTCGCACAGCGGATTGTCCGGTTCGTGTCCGACCGCGCTGACCACCGGCGTGGTGCACTTGCTGATCTCCCGGCACAGCGTCTCGTCGGAGAACGGCAGCAGGTCCTCGACGCTGCCACCACCGCGGGCCAGCACGATCACGTCCACGTGCGGATCGGCATCGAGCCCGCGCAGGGCTTCGACCATCTGGGGAACGGCGTTGGCGCCCTGAACTATGGTGTTGCGTACGGCGAATCGCACTGCCGGCCAACGGTTCTCCGCCACCGATATCACGTCACGTTCGGCCGCCGAAGCACGCCCGGTGATGAGCCCGATGACGTTGGGTAGGAACGGGATCGGCCGCTTCAAGCGTGGGTCGAACAGCCCCTCGGCGTCCAGCAGGCGACGCAGCCGATCGATGCGGGCCAGAAGCTCGCCGATTCCGACGGCGCGAATCTCGCTGATGCGCAAGCTGAACGAACCATTGCGCGTGTAGAACTGCGGCCTGCCGAGCATGATCACCTGCGTACCCTCGGCCAGTGGCACGGGGGCGTTGACGACGAGATCGCGCGGACAACTGACCGAAAGGGACATGTCCGCAGCGGGGTCGCGCAGCACCATCCACGCGGTCGACTGACGCACCTTCAACTCCGTCAGCTGGCCCTCGATCCACACCGATCCGAGCCGGTCGATGTACTTGGCGACGCGAGTGGCGACGGCGCGCACCGGCCAGGGGTTGTCGGGGGACTTGCCCTGCTCGCCGTCAGCCATCTACCCAGCCTGCTGGGGTGCTCACTTGGCCGTCGCGCGGGTGATCCTGTTGGCGAGCAGCGTCTGGAAGGGAGCCCGGGCCTTGGTCTGGCCTTCGTAGGCCAGCAGGGCCTCCAGGTCGGCCACGCGCAGCGACGAGAGCCGCGCGCGCAGTTGGGCAAGAGTCAACGCCGGGTAGTCCAGTTCGGCCACGATGCCAGGTGCCTCGGCAGGAGCCTGCTCGGTGGGCGAGGGCGCGGCGACGACCTCGGGTTCGCCGGTGCTGTACAGCGCGAAGCGGCCCTCGGTGAGCCGCTCGCCCGGCTGGGTGTCGGCCGGGCCGGTGTCCTCGTCGTCGGCTTCGAGGTTGTCGTAGATGTCCTCGTCGAACGTCGCCCACTCGGGCTGCTCGTCCTTCGGCGGGAACAACTGATCGAGCGTCTCGTCGCCGCGGATCACCAGATCGGCCACGTCCTGCTGCATCTTCATGACGAACTGGGCGACCTGGCTGACCACCGTCATGGGGTAGGTCAGGATGGTTTGCGGCAGCTTGCGGGTTTCGTCCAGCGCGGTGACCGCCGCGCCCACCAGCAGTCGGACCCCATACGGTGCTGTTGCCATGGCTGCAAGCGTACGGCGAACCCGCCAACTGGTCGGATAAGGGAGCGGGTAAGTACCCTGGGACTCATGCCACCGTCGATCAACCTGGGATTTCCGGGCGCCCCGCCCGCCGTCGTCGGCGCCGCGGAGGGAAGGCGTGTCCTGCTCGCCGAACCTCGTGGCTACTGCGCCGGGGTGGACCGCGCCGTCGAGACCGTAGAACGCGCGCTGGAGAAGCACGGTGCCCCGGTCTACGTGCGCCACGAAATCGTCCACAACGTCCACGTCGTCGAGACGTTGGCCAAGGCGGGCGCCATCTTCGTCGACGAGACCGATCAGGTGCCCGAGGGTTCCATCGTGGTGTTCTCCGCGCACTGGGTGGCCCCGACCGTGCAGGTCATCGCCGCCGAGCGCGGGCTCAAGGTGATCGACGCGACCTGCCCGCTGGTGACCAAGGTGCACAACGAGGCCAAGCGGTTCGCCCGCGACGACTACGACATCCTGCTCATCGGCCACGAGGGCCACGAAGAGGTCGTCGGCACTGCGGGGGAGGCGCCCGAGCACGTGCAGCTGGTCGACGGCCCCGAATCGGTCGACAAGGTCACCGTCCGCGACGAGAACAAGGTGATCTGGCTGTCCCAGACCACGCTGAGCGTCGACGAGACGATGGCGACCGTGCGGCGGCTGCGCGAGCGGTTCCCGAAGCTTCAGGACCCGCCGAGCGACGACATCTGCTACGCCACCCAGAACCGTCAGGTGGCGGTCAAGGCGATGGCTCCGGCGTGTGAGCTGGTCATCGTCGTCGGCTCGCGCAACTCGTCGAACTCGGTGCGGCTGGTCGAGGTGGCGCTGGGCGCCGGTTCCGACGCGTCCTACCTGGTGGACTACGCCGACGACATCGACCCCGCGTGGCTCGAGGGCGTGACGACCGTCGGGGTGACCTCTGGCGCGTCGGTGCCCGAGGTTTTGGTGCGCGGAGTGCTCGAGCGGTTGGCCGAGTATGGCTACGACACCGTTCAGCCGGTCACGACGGCCAACGAGACGTTGGTGTTCGCGTTGCCGCGCGAGATCCGTCCTGCGCGGCGATGAGCCTGCTTGGCCTTGTGTTTGAGTGCTTGCGCCTTGTGTTGAGACTGCGGTGAGGGCGAGGCCTTCTCGCACTTCTTCGCCCTGAGCGCAGTGTCAACGTCGGTTAGACGTCAGTGTCAACGTCGGTTAGACGTCGAACTCCCAGGAATCTGCATCGCCACGGGGTCGCCTCGGCCGGGTGCGGTGCTCGGTGCGTGACTCGGCATCGTCATCACCCCGGTAGCGGACTCGCGACACCGGGTGGTGTGACCCGCTGGCACCGTTGGTGGTGCGGGGTTCGTACGAGTCGTAGGGGTCATAGCTGGTCGGTCGGCGCCGCCGTTCGGGCCGCTCGGCGCGCTCGGTGCGATCGGCACGGTCGGGGCGGTCGGCACGGTCGGGGCGTTCCGAGCGCAGCGGTCGGTCGAGTCGTTCGGGGCGCTCGTACGCGCTACGACCGTCGCTCGGTGGCAGGTTTCGGCGCGGCTCGCGCGCTTCCCGAGGCTGCGGCGGGCGAGGGCGCCTGCGAGGCTCGGCCGCCGGGTCGATGGGTGACGCGGCTTGGGCAGCCGGTCGCCGACGGGGACGGCTAGTGGTTGGGTCGCTGAATTCGGTCTCGGGTTCAGGCGGACGCACGTGCCGCGATCGCGAGCTGCCTGCGGCCGGGCTTGCCTTGCGCGGCCGGCGCGGTGGTTCGTCTGAGGCGGTGGCCGCGGCGGCGGCTGCCGCGGCGCGACTGGGCCGGTCGATGGAATGGTCGCGGCGCCGACGCGGCGGGGTGGCGTCGACCGCGTCCAACAGCGTGGTGTCGGCGGCTGCGCCTGCGGTCTTGGTCCTGCGGGCAGTCTTCGGCTTGCTTGCAGCCTTGAGGTCGCCGTCGTCGGCCTCGGCTTCGACGGGGGTGACGCGGCGGCCGACCGTGGCCAGGTACCACCGGATCATGCCGACGATGAGCACGACTGCGGACGTGATGAACATCAGGGGGAAGCGCTCGATCAACGGGTAGCCACAGTTGATGAGGACGTCCTTCACGCCATGGATGGTGCTGCTGTGAAACAGGAAGTAGGCAGTGGGGACGGTGAAGAAGAGGACCAGTGGCGGTTGGATCACGGCCGTGAAGACGCCGGACTGCCGAACCGCAAGAACTGCCCCGAGGCATCCGGTGACGTAACACACCGCGAAGACGGCGCTGAGTTCCTTGTTGCCGGCTCCCGCGTCGAACGCGAAACCTACCGCTGCTGCCGTCGCGGCGACCAAGACCGCGCCCCACCAGGGGATTCCCGGCACGCGAGGCAGCGCTGACCTGTGGTCGGCATCCACCGCCGACCGTGCGCGCTGTCCTGACACGCTTAGACCGTACCGGCAATCTTGCCCACTGTGCTGCCAGGACGCTCGGGCGTGCCTGGGTGTGGCCCCTAGACTGTCGAAACCGTGGGCCTCAACTTGGGAATCGTCGGACTGCCGAACGTTGGCAAGTCAACACTGTTCAACGCTCTGACACGCAACGATGTGTTGGCGGCGAATTATCCGTTCGCGACGATCGAACCCAATGAGGGCGTGGTGCCGTTGCCAGATCCTCGGCTGGCCGAGTTGGCCAAGATCTTCGGCTCCGAGAAATTGGTGCCTGCTCCCGTGACCTTCGTCGACATCGCCGGCATCGTGAAGGGGGCGTCCGAGGGGGCCGGGCTGGGCAACAAATTCCTGGCCAACATTCGCGAGTGCGACGCGATCTGTCAGGTGGTGCGGGTCTTTGCCGACGACGACGTGGTGCACGTCGACGGCCGGGTCGATCCCGCTTCAGACATCGAGGTGATCGAAACCGAGCTGATCCTCGCCGACATGCAGACCTTGGAGAAGGCGGTTCCGCGCCTGGAGAAGGAAGCGCGCAACAACAAGGACCGCAAGGCGGTTCACGAGGCGGCGGTGGCCGCGCAGGCGATTCTGGACACGGGCAAGACACTTTTCGCGGCGGGTGTGGACGTGTCCTTGTTGCGCGAACTGAACCTGATGACGACCAAGCCGTTCCTCTACGTGTTCAACGCCGACGAAGCGGTGCTCACCGACGAAGCCCGCAAGGCGGAGTTGCGCGCGATGGTGGCGCCGGCCGACGCGGTGTTCCTCGACGCGAAGATCGAAGCCGAACTCGTCGAACTCGACGACGAGTCGGCGATGGAACTGTTGGAGTCGATCGGGCAGTCCGAGCGAGGTTTGGACGCGTTGGCGCGGGCGGGCTTCCACACTCTGAAGCTGCAGACGTACCTGACCGCCGGCCCCAAGGAAGCCCGCGCCTGGACCATCCATCAGGGCGATACCGCCCCCAAGGCAGCCGGCGTCATCCACACCGATTTCGAGAAGGGTTTCATCAAGGCCGAGATCGTGTCGTTCGACGACCTCGCCGCGGCCGGCTCGATGGCTGCGGCCAAGGCGGCGGGCAAGGTTCGCATGGAGGGCAAGGACTACGTGATGGCCGACGGCGACGTGGTCGAGTTCCGGTTCAACGTCTGACGGCCGCCCGCGGCTGCTCCGCCCGGTCGCCTCGTCCGCGTCGCTGCGGCTGCGCGGCTCGGTCGCGAGTCGGACAATCGACATTCGCTCGTAGAGCGTCACCGAATGATGACGCCGGAAACCGCACTGGTCGACGGTGACGGGGTCGGAGGCACATCGCGCCCCCGCTGGTGGCCAACAGGATGGTAAGTACCCGAGTGGAGCCCAGAGCACGCTGACAGCTGGCTAGCGGCCGAGCCGGAACCGCGCGGCCGTCACTCCGCATGCGTCGGTCAATGTGTGCGCCACGATCACTTGACGCAGCCCGCCTGACTTCTGTGCCGCCAACGTCGACACCAAGCCCACCAGGGCGGACCCGGCGACGAACCGGCCGCGGCCGAGCGGCGACGGAAGGATGAGTTGCGGCGCAAGGTGCCACAGCGAAAATCCGATCAGTGACCACGCCAGCAGCGCCGGCCGGTGAGCGCGCTCCGAGACGAACACGCCGCGCCAGAGCAGTTCTTCGCCGACCGCGTTGACGACGGCGGTGCCCACCATCGTTGCGGCGATCGACACGTCGATCTCCCTGCGGTGCGGAACCAGCTGGGTGACGAGCGCGCCGGCGACGGGTGCGGCCAGCAGTGCGACGTGGTGGCCGGGCAGTCGCCGCCCGGTGATCAGTAGCCGAGCGGCCGTTCGCGGACCGAGTAGCCACAGCGGAACCGCCACACACCAGCCCAGCCAGTAGCCGAGGAAGCCGACGTTGTACGCGGTTCGGGCGGGCAGGAGTCGGCGCAGCCCGACGAACACCGCGGACATCGTCAGCGGGACCGCGACCGGAATCACCGCCACCATTGCGCGGCGGGCCCCACACTCGGTCATCGACCGCACCCCCGTGTCGCCAAGAGTGTCGCAAGTGGCCGAGATCCTAGCCGCCACGACGGGAGAGGGGTGGGCTACAGATCCGCCTCGGTGCCCGGTCCGGCTCCCGCGTTCCCGGAGTCGGGGCTTCCGTCCGAGCCATCCGTCCGTCGAACGCTGCCGGTGTCGACGAAGGAGATGACGAAGATCAGGGTGAGCAAGGTGAAGAGCGTGAGCGCCGACAGCAGATCGCCCCACTGGAACGGGTAGAGCATCCCGTCGATCGACAGCACCAGCACCGTCTCGATGACGCCGAACACGAAGAAGCACACACCGACGAGGGCGCGGGAAAGGGTGCGGTGCAGGGCGGTCCGCCGCAGTTCGACCATCAGCGTCAGCAACAACAGCGGAAGGATTTGCGATAGCGCCGAAGCGGTCGGACCGTCGATCACCACGATCATCAAGTTGTCGTGACCGCTCATAGCGCGCAAAGCTAGCAGTCGATGCTGAACGGCTCACAGTCGACGTGGCCCAGGCGGGCACGCGGCATTGCACCGCTTTAGTGGCCGAGCTGAGCCGCGTCCGTGACCTTCGCGCGCTGGCGATGGGGGAGGCTCGACGTCATGGCGACGGCGTTCCAGGTGATCTGTGCGCTGGCAGCGGTGTCGTGGATCTGCGTGCTGGTGACCGCACTTGCCATCGGCTGTCGCGTGGCGCTGAAGGTCCGCGCCAAGCGGCGTCGCATCAATCGACTTCTCAACGTCGTTCGGCTGCCGCGGCGACCAGTGAACAGGCGAAGGCCCGGCATCGCGGGGCAATACGACTGGGCGCTGGCCCTGGTGCAGCGGATCGAACGGGATCGCGTGGTCGCGCGGCTGGTCGCTCGCGCGCAGGGTCGTTGACGTCTTCGAATCACGCTGCGGTGCAGTGCAATAGCGCTTCGGGCTAGAGTCCTCCGCATCGCGAGGGGGCCAGAATGGGTGACCACGGAGGACAATCCGCCGGCAGCGGCTGGGGTGGTAGCGGCGGCGCCGGGGGCAGCGGCGGTGGCACCGGCCCGTTGTCGTGAGGGCGACCGTGCCACGGGTAGACGACGTTGGTGGCGATGTCGACGACGCCCTCGGAGTTCCAGTACCAGTCGTGGCAGACGTTCCAGTCCCAGCTGATCACGCCGAACTCGCTTCCCGGTATCGCGGGGTCACCTGGGCACCACGTCGTGCAGCTGTTGCCGCCGGGGCAGTTCCCACCGCTGTAACTCGGTCCGGCCGCGGCCAGGCCGGCCGACCAGCTCAGGGCGCCCGAAACCAGAAGGGCCGTCGTGAACCCGGCGACTCCCAATCTGCTACCGCTGCGGCCGTTCATGACTGGTCCCTCCGTCGTCGTCGGCTCATTGGCCTCTGCACCGCCGTGCTGAGCCAGGCGTAAAGGGTGCTCTCGAGGGCTTGGAGGATTCTTGGGAACCGAGCGCCGCGTGGCCGAACAGCGCATTATGTTGTCGTGGTGAGGAAGGCATGACGGTCGAGTTGGCGACCGCGTTGAAGATGATCGCGGCCGCCCATTCCGAAGCGGCCCGACGGTCGATTCTGGTGTCAGCGGCCGTCGTTGACGCCGGCGGACACCTCGTCGCGTTCGGCCGGATGGATGGAGCGGAGATCGCCGGTCCCGTGCTCGCGGTGGACAAGGCGTACACGTCGGTGGCCAATCGCATGGCCACGTCCGAACTGGCCACCCTGGCCGCTCCTGGCGGCGAGTTGTTCGGGATCCACGCCAACGGAGGCGGCCGTTTCGTCATCTTCGGCGGCGGTGTCCCGATCGTCGTCGACGGAGCAGTGGTCGGCGGGGTGGGCGTCAGCGGAGCCAGTGCCGCGGAGGACGAAGCCTGCGCGCTGGCCGCGCTCGCCGTCGAGGCCGCCAGCGGGGATTGCCCGAACGTCGAACCCGACGGCGGAGCTTGGCTAGGCTCGGGCTACTGACCTCTGACGGCGGACGGTGCGGCATGAGATGATCGATTCCCCAACGGCTTACGCACCGAACCCGAGCGACCGCGGGATCAGTTGTGGCAGTGTTCGTTTGATCCGCATCGCGGGACTTGCTGCGGGCCTCGTCGCGATGATCGCGGGCTGCGCGGCTCCCGTCGCGCCAACGGACTCGTCGTCGTCGACGACGACGGTGGTCAGCGCCGCACCCCTGACTTCGGCGCTGAAGACCATCGACCCCAAGACATTTCAAGCGACGGTAGAAGGGCTAGCCAAGCAGCTCATGGTCCCCGGTGCGGTGGTCGAGTTGCGCACCCCGCAGGGCAACTTCACCGCGGCCGTCGGCACCACCGAACTCGGGGTGCAGACGCCTCCGACGGCGAGCACGCACTTTCGCATCGCGTCGAATACCAAGACCATGACGGCGGCCCTCGTCGTGTTACTGGCCCAAGACGGCAAGCTGGGGCTCGGGGACCCGGTCTCGAGGTACCTCCCAGACGTGCCAAACGGTACGCACCTGACCATCGCGCAGCTGCTGAAAATGCGAAGCGGACTGTACGGATACACCTCAGATCCGCTGTTGGCGGCGGCGATGGACGCCAACCCGGCGAAGGCTTGGACTCCACAGGAGGCGCTCGCCATCGCCTTCCGACATCCCAACCAGGCTCCGCCCGACGCCGAATACGATTACAGCAACACCAATTACGCACTCCTGGGGCTGATCGCCGAGAAGGTTGGCGGGCAGCCGTTGGCTCGGCAATTCGCCGAGCGACTGTTCGCACCAGCCGGGTTGGAGCAGACGTCGCTGCCGGCCGCCGACGACACCTCGATCCCGCCGCCCTACTCGCACGGCTACATGTACGGCGGGAGCTTCTACGCCCTGGCGGACGACCCGTATCCCATTGAAACGCAGGCCGCCGCGCGCGCGGGCACCCTGAAACCGCTCGACTACACCAACCAGAACCCGTCGTACGCGACTGCTGCTGGCGGCGCGATCTCGACCGCCGACGACCTGGCGGTGTGGATGAAGGCGCTGGTGTCGGGAAAGGTCTTCAACGCCGACTACCAACAGCAGTGGTTGACCAGCCTGCAGGCCGAGGACCCGGCTGCCCCCGACGGACAGAAGTACGGCTACGGCATTTCGTATCAGCGGTTCGGCCCACATGCCGCCATGTACTACCACGGAGGAGAGCTGCCGGGGTTCAACTCGTTCATGGGTTACGACCCGGACAACGATGTGGCGCTTGTCATTTGGACGAACCTCACGCTCTCGCCAGAGGGGAAGACGACGGCGCAGGCCATGCTGGCCCCGGTCCTCGACGAGATCTACGCCGGGTTGAACCTGGTGCCTACGGCGACTCCGACGACCACCAGCTGAGGACGAGCCGTCGGCCCGCCATCCGGTGCTGGAAGTAATGTGCTGCAGGGGCGTGTCCTGGGGTCTACCGTGTCATACCAAGATCGCCCAACGCGGTAGGGGGGTGGCACGGTGGCGAAGTTCGGCATGGCCACGACGTGGATGTCCAAGACGTGAATGTTCGGTGCCGCTGACGCATTGCTGATCAGTCCGACCGAATTGCGGGCCAGTCCGACCGAACACGTCCTCGGGCACTTGGATCGCGACGCCGATGGCGACGCGTCAAATTGACGTGTTACGGCCGGCACTCAGCGCCACGCTGCTGACGTGCCTGCTGATGGGTTGCGGCCACGCCCCCAACATCGTCACGACGTTGGTCCTCGACGGCCAGAATCGGACCATCACCACCGACCAGGTGGTCTGCACCAACCAAGCCGACGGCAAGCTGCTGATCTTCGTCGACGGTGGCCGCACTCAGACGATCAGAGTGCTGCTCGATCGGCGGGCTCGACTCGTCGTCGAACGGGCCGGGCTGCGCTACCAGGACCTCGCGGGGTTCGTCGCCGATCCCAACGAGGTCGTCGCGACGAAGGTCGACGACACCTACAGATTCAGTGGACGCATGCCACCCAAGGCCGGCGAGTTGCAGTGGCATGCCTTCGAAATCGAAACGACCTGCCCGTCGTACCAAGACCCGCCTGCACCGCCATCGCCCGGACCGTATACGTGAGCGGGGGTGCGACTCGGTTGGCCGGAGTTCGGCAAGTCAGCGGTGGAGGGCATCGCGCTGTCGGCTCAACGCGGAAGGTTGCGCCCGACCACCGCCTAACGGGGCCGCACGCAACCACGTTCGAATGCCCCGCTAGCGGCGGGGTACCCGATAGCGCCCCAGGGAAACTGCGGGACCGCTGTGGTGCGACGAAACGGAAGCGACCCGCCACCGGTGGTGGCGGGTCGCAACGGTCACGTCGAAATCAGCTGAGCGCGTCCTTGACCTTGGCGCCGGCGTCCTTGACCTTCTCGCCAGCGTCCTTGAGGCCGGCCTTGACCTGGTCGGCCTTGCCCTCGTTCTCGGTGCTCTTGTCGCCAGTGGCCTTGCCGACCGTCTCCTTGGCGTGTCCGCCCAGGTCCTCGACCTTGTTCTTCGCCTTGTCGATGGCACTCATGTCGTCAACTCCTTCGTCGATGTCCGGGCGTTTATTGCCCAAAATCCGACAAGCGGATACCTCGTACGCCCTGCGTTGAAACACCGTGTGCATCGCGTCACACGGCGGTGCGTGAGCTCGCGTGCGGTCGAGCGCGACGACCTAGAGCACGACGGCGACTTCCCGGCCCAGTTGATAGCCCTTCACCAACGGCAGCACGTCGCCGCTCCAGAACGAGCCGGGGTCGAACCAGTTGTAGGGCTTCTCCGTGGCGATCAGCCCCATCTCGTCGTACGTCATCGCCACCGTCTCGGCGCAATACGCCGTCTCGAGGCCGACGTTGCGTCGTTCGGCCTTCTTGCGTTCAGCCGATTCCCGAACCTTGCGGTGTACGAAGGGAAGTCCGCGGGTGAAGTCGCTGACGACCGGGATCCGGCCGCGTATCCAGCGTCCGGTGAGCCGCGCGGTCGTGGGGAAGGCCGTGCCGTCCATGCGCGCGATGACGCGCAGCAGCTCGTCTTCCTGTTCGCGGGTGGCGTAGGGCGTCAATTGCCGCAGCCAGCAACGTTGTCCGTACGTCAGCATCCAGCGCTCGACCGCCTCGCGCAGGTCGTTGAGCTGCACGCCGCGATGGTTGCTGCCGCTCCACATGCACTGCAGCTTGTCACCGAGCTCGGCATGCCAGATGAGCGGAGGCAGATCGTCGATGGCGACGGTCATGCCGACGTGATTCACCGGGGCGTTGGACATGGTCTGGATTGCGCGGTCGGGACCGGAATCGCCGCGGAACAACCAGATGTCCCCCGTGCGGGTCTCGGCCAGGGCACGTTCCAGCGTCACCGTATTCGCACTCACCAGGGCAGCTTAGGCAGACTGGGGCCATGCGAGGCATTTGGAAGTGGATTGGACTTGCCGGTGTCGCCGGCGTCGTCGCCGGTGGTGTGTTGGTCGCCCGTGATCAACGCAAGCGCAACGCCTACACCCCAGAGGACATTCGGGCCCGGCTCCACGAGCGGTACGCGGAGGCCAGCCAAACCGACTGACGCGGCTAGCGGATCACCGCATACAGCCGGTGGGTGCCGCTGAATCCCTTGAG
>JAHFVB010000067.1 GCA_023264755.1 Mycobacterium sp.
GGACCCGGTGGCCATGAGCGCACCCGTCCGGGCCTGGTTCGAAGTCATGTCGAGCATTGAACGGCAGTCAGACCGTTTGCGTCCACGTGATTTAGCTGGACATACCGTTCATGAATTCCGAACATTCTCAGCGGCGAAGTCGATCTGCGCGCCGGGATTGGCGATGGCGGTCACCAGGCCGGTACCGAACGGGCCGGACCGGTCGTAGAGCGTCGCCGCACCGACGCCGACCCCCTCGGCGACCCAGTGCGAGTCGCCCTGCACATAGATCCAATCGTCGACCGGCAGCCGGGCCAGCGCCACGGTCAGATCGCCGTTGATGTAGCCAATCCCGGCCGTGCCCAGATTCGTCACCAGGCTGGTGCCCTCCGCGGCGTACACCGCATTGATCAACGGGGTGTTGGCCTCGCCCTCCACCACGTCGATGGCGCGGTTGAGGAAGCGCTTGCGCGAGGTGTTCAGGTGGTCTCCGATCGCCGCGCTCCAACCGCCCGCGTCACTGCCCACCCGCAGCAGGGTCGAATGGTCGACATCGGACGGATAGCTCAAATCCATTGTCGCCGACCACTCCTCACCTGGCGGCGCCGACGACTTCCGATACTGCACCAGGGTGGCGCGCACCACTGGGACGCCGTCCTGGAGCAGCTCGCATTCGGAGTTGCGGATCCGCCTGCCGTCGCGCACCAGCCGGGCGGTGGCACTGGTCGGCACCGCACGGGCGGCCTTGAACAGCTCGACGGTGAGCCGCGCGGGCAGGAACTCGTCGAGCCCGAACCGATCTTCGAGCGTGCGGGCCGCCAAGCCCACCAGCGCCGGCCCGTTGAGGTGGTCATCGCCCCAGCGGCTGTGCGCGTTGGCCGTCGGGAGGTAGGCATCGGGGGCCGTTCGCACGAAATGCGCCGGACGCGAGGTCATCCCGGCATCGTCGCACACCCTCGATCGATCATCCCCGGCACGTTCGAGAATCGCGGACAATGGAGCCGTGGATACCCGCCGACTGCAGCTGCTGCTGGCCTTGTCGCGGCTCGGCTCGATGCGGGCCGTCGCCGAATCGTTTCAGCTCACCACCTCGACGGTGTCTCAGCAGCTCGCGGCGCTGGCCAAGGAGACCGGCGCACAACTGATCGAACCAGAAGGCCGGCGGGTGCGGCTGACTCCCGCAGGGCGGCGACTGGCCGATCATGCGGTGACCATCCTCGCCGCCGTCGATGCCGCTCGGCTCGACCTGGACCCGGACGCCGAGCCCGTCGGTACGCTCCGCGTCGGCGGTTTCGCGACGGGCATCCGGGTGTCGCTGCTACCCATCCTGCCCGAGCTGGCCGAGCGCCATCCCGGCCTCGACGTGGTGATCAGCGAGTACGAACCGATCGAATCCTTCGCCCTACTTGCCGACGACGACCTCGACCTGGCGTTGACCTACGACTACAACCTGGCTCCCGCATCGCCGGGACCCGTGCTCGAAACCGTTGCGCTGTGGTCCATCCCGTGGGGACTGGGCGTCCCTTGCGACGCGCCCGACGGTCCGGCCGACATCGCCGCCTACGCCGACCACAGGTGGATCGTCAACTCGCGCAACACCGCCGACGAGGACGCCGTACGAACCTTGGCCGCGCTCGCGGGCTTCACCCCGCGCATCGGTCACCAGATCGACAGCCTTGAGCTCGTCGAGGACCTGATCGTCGCGGGCTACGGCGTCGGGCTCCTGCCCATCGGACGGCCCACGGGCGTAGGCGTGAAGGTCGTTCCGTTGACCGACCCCAAGGTGATCCTGACCGCCTACGCGGTCACCCGCGTCGGCCGGTCGACGTGGCCGCCGCTGAGTGCGGTGCTGGATCGGTTGCGGCCCAAGCAGCGCGCCATGCCCCAGCGGGCCTGGCCGCGGCCCGCGGCCGCCGATTGAGCACCGCCGCAACGCGGTTCACTGGCCCAGCGTCAGCGCTTGCACGGCCCGGTACCGGTCCCACACCTGCGGGGTCGAATCGGCCGCATAGGACTCCGTGACCCCGAGCCCCCACGACGGCGGAACCTGCGCACCCGAGAGCGTCCAGGCCGCCTGACGGGCCGCACCCAGCGCGACGTACTCGGCCGGGGTCGGAACGTGCACCGTCACGCCGAAGATCGCGGGCGCGATCCGCCGCACGGCCTCCGAACGAGCGCCACCTCCGACGAGGATGACGCGGGAGACGTCCTCGCCTTGCTCGGCGATCCGCTCGATGCAATACGCCATCGAACACAGCAGGCCTTCGACGGCGGCGCGAGCCACGTTGGCCGGCATCAGGTTTCGGGTCGTCACCCCGTGCAGCGCGCCCGCCGCATCGGGCAGGTTGGGCGACCGTTCCCCCTCGAAGTAGGGCACCAGCGTCAGGCCGCCGGCACCGGCCTCGGCCGACAGGGCCAGCCGATCGAACTCCGCGAAGTCGACCCCGAGCATCGAGGCCACCGCGGCCAGCACGGGCGCGCCGTTGAGCGTGCACACCAGGGGAAGTTGCCGACCGGTCGCGTCGGCGAACCCGGCGACGAGCCCGCTCGGGTCGTGGGGCGCCACCTCTCCCACCGCACTGACCACCCCCGAGGTGCCGAGCGACACCACGCAATCCCCCGAGCCGGCCCCGATGCCCAACGCCGCCGCGGCGTTGTCGCCCGCCCCCGGGCCAAGCGTCGCACCGTGGTCGGTCCGCCCGCCCGCCTCGGCCGGCGCGAGCACGCGCGGCAGCACCGGGGTGCGGCCGCGCATGGCGAGCTTCAGCAGGTCCAGCTGATATCCGCCGCCCGCCGCGGCGAAGTACCCGGTGCCGCTGGCGTCACTGCGATCCGTATACAGCTCGGCGATGTCGGTGGAGCCCGACAAGCGCCAACTCAGCCAATCGTGCGGCAGGCACACCGCAGCCGTCGCGTCCGCATTCGCCGGTTCCTCGTCGGCCAACCAGCGCAGCTTCGCCGCGGTGATCGCCGCGACGGGCACCACGCCGATTCGCTCGGCCCACACCTCGGCGCCACCGAGCTCCTCGGTCAGCGCCGCGGCCGCGGAGGCAGACCGAGTGTCGTTCCACAGCAACGCCTTCCGGACGACGGCACCCTTCGAGTCGAGGCAGATCAGGCCGTGCTGCTGGGCCCCGACCGAGACGGCCGCGACGTCCTCGAGCCCGCCCGCCTCGGCGCAAGCCGCCTGTAGGGCGGTCCACCAATGGGCCGGGTCGACTTCGGTGCCACCGGGATGCGGCGCCGCACCCGATCGAACGATTGCGCCGGTCTCGGACTCGCAGACCACGACCTTGCACGACTGGGTGGACGAATCGATGCCCGCGACGAGCGCCACGCCGACCTCCTCGGGTATGAGAACGTTCAGCCTAGTGCGAGGCTGCTGAGATGAGATCCTCCCTCGCCGCGGCCGCGTTGGTCATCGCAGCCTCCGTCGCGCTGGTGCTGCCCGCCGTGGCCCGCGCCGACTGCGTGACCGGCCCCGGCGCGTTCGACTGTGACCTCCAAGCCCGGATCTCGACCGCCGACGCGTACCTGGCGAGCCGTCCCGGCGCCGTCGGATACGTGCTACGTGACCGCGGCACCGATGCGGTGTACCGCAATTCGCACGCCGCCGACCCGATCTGGACGGCGTCGACGATCAAGTTGGCCATGGTCGTCGACCTGCTGACCCGGCAACGCGCCGGAACGATCTCGCTGAGCGCGGACGACCGCAGGTTGATCGCGGCGATGCTGCACTCGTCCGACGACGACGCGGCGGACGCCCTGTGGTCGCGGTACGGCGGTGCGGACCACCGGAGCTTCAACGCCGCCTTCCCCCGCTACGGCCTGACCGACCTCGTGCCGCAACGTGGTTTCACCAGCACCTTCCCCTACTGGGGTTTCCAGAAGTCGACCGCCAACGACCTGGACCGGTTGATCAACTACCTACTGGCGACATTCGATCCGACCGACCGCGCCGACGTCGTGTCGCAGCTCCAACACGTCGCGCCCAACCAGCAATGGGGCGTCTGGGGCGCCGGGGCTCCGATGGCGCCCGGCAACAAGGACGGATGGTCGCTGGAACAGGGCGGGTGGGTCGTCAACTCCGTCGGCTTCGCCGGTCCTGGCCAGCGGTACACGCTGGCGGTGATGAATTCGCTCGGCGGTGCCGGCGGCTATGCCGAAGGCGTCGAGACGACGACTCAACTGGCCCGGCTGCTGCTGTCCGGACGCGCCACCGGCTGACCGGCCCTCCGTGCGCTGCGCGCCACAGCCGGAGGGGGTTTGCATCCGGCGCTACCGGGGAATTACCCGGACATGTTGATCCGACGAATCGCGCGTCCCATGCTTGCCGCCACCTTCATCAGCCGCGGAGTGGAGGCCTTGCGCAGCCCGAAGCCAGCGGCCGACGCGGCCCGACCCGCCCTCGACGAATTGAGCAAGCTGCCCGATCCGGTCGGACCCAACGTCCCCACCGATGCCGAGACCGTCGTGCGGGTGACCGCCGCAGTGCAGATCGGAGCCGGGTTGCTGCTGTCGACAGGACGGCTGCCCAGGCTTTCGGCCACCGCGCTCGCGCTCAGCGTGGTGCCGAGCAGCCTAGGCGCGCATGCGTTCTGGGCCGAGTCCGATCCGTCGCGCAAAGCCCAGGAACGCCGCGCCTTCATCGCCGACGTCAGCCTGGTCGGCGGACTGATCATCGCCGCCGTCGACACCGAGGGCCGGCCGTCGCTGGGTTGGCGGGCCAGGCGGGCCGCGCGCAAGGCCAGCGACGCCGTCACCGGAGTCCTGCCGAGCCCCAGTTCGGGCAACGCCCTCATCGACAGTGAACTGGCCGACCGACTCGGCCACGGCCTGAACGTAGGCGCCGACCGCGGCCGCGAGCTGGCCCACGTCGCTCTGGAACGCGGCGCCGAACTGGCCGACGTGGCGCAGAAACGGGGAGCCGAGTTCGTGGACATCGCACGGGACCGCGGCCCCGTGCTCGCCGACCGCGCCCGCGAGCGCGGCGCGCATCTGGTCGACGTGGCCCGCGATCGCGCCCCCGAACTCGCCGAGCTGGCCCGCGAGCGCGGTACCGAGCTCGCCGAATTGGCCCAGGGTCGGGGTGCCGAACTGGCCGCCACCGCGCGCAAGGAAGCCAAGCGGGCCAAGAAAGAGGTCAAGCGCGCCCGCAAGGAACTGGAGCGACGCGCCGGCTGAGCGACCACCGGGCCGGTAGATTTGCGCGCATGACTACCGGTGGATACGAGGCCTCGGCCCAGTACGGTGCTGCCCATCCGAGACCGGGCGGGCTGTTGCGGCGCTTCTTCGCCAGGCTCATCGACGGCGTCATCGTCAGCATCGTCGGTTCGCTGAGCATCGTGGCCGTCTTCTCGTTCGGCCGGTTGTCGGACTATCTGGTCACCGGATTGTTCACCGGGATCCTGATGTTCGCCTACTTCGTGGCCTTCGAGGTCGGAGCGGGGTGGACGCCAGGCAAGCGGATGCTCGGACTGGTCGTCCGCGGAGCACACGGGGCCCAGAAGCCGGATCTGAAGCAGTCGGCCATCCGCAACGCGTGGACGCTCTTGCCGGTGGTGCCCTACCTCGGCGGACTGCTGGGAGTCATCGCGATCGTCGTCATCGCGGTGACCATCAGTGCCAGCCCGACCAAGCAGGGCAAGCACGACGAGCTCGCCGGCGGTACCGAAGTCGTCGAGCTCTGATCGCCCCGGCTCACACCACCAGGTCGAGCAGCATCACCACGGCGAGCCCGCTGACCGACAACACGGTCTCCATGATCGACCAGGTCTTGATGGTCTGACTGACGCTGAGCCGGAAGTATTGGTTGACCAACCAGAAGCCGGCATCGTTGACGTGGGAGAAGAACAGCGATCCCGCACCGACGGCGAGTACCACCAGCGAGACCTGCCCGGTGCTCATGCCCTCGACCAGCCCGACCACCAACGAGGACGCGGTGATGGTGGCCACCGTCGCAGAACCGGTGGCCAGCCGGATCAGCACCGCCAGCACCCAGGCCAACACGATCACCGAGATGTGCGACGTGTCGGCCCACTGGGCGAGCGCCGTGCCGATCCCGGTGTCCACCAGCACCTGTTTGAAGCCGCCGCCGGCGGCCACGATGAGGATGATGCCCGCGACGGGAGGTAGCCCGCTCTCGATGCACTTGGTGAGCTCGCCGCGGCTCATGCCGGCGCCGCGGCCGAGGGTGAACATGCCGACGACGACGGCGATCAGCAGGGCGATCAGCGGGGTGCCGAGCGCGTCGAAGATCCGCCGCACCAGTTGTCCGTCGTCGACGATGAAGATGTCCACCAGCGCCTTGCCGAGCATCAGCGCGACGGGTAGCAACACGCTGAAGAGGGTTATTCCGAACGACGGTCGTTGGCGCGCTTCACCCTCGGCGACCTCGTCCGCGTCGAACGTGTCCGGCGCCTCGACGACGACCCACTTGCCGGCTAGCTTCCCGAATAGCGGGCCGGCCAGCACGATCGTCGGGATCGCGACGGCGACGCCGAGCGCCAGCGTGATGCCGAGATCGGCGTGCAGGTAACCGATCGCGGTCAGCGGACCCGGGTGCGGCGGAACGAACCCATGCATCGCGGAAAGCCCTGCGAGCGCAGGAATTCCGACGGTGATGAGCGACAGACCCGAGCGCCGTGCCACCAGGTAGATCACCGGAATCAGCAGCACCAGCCCGATCTCGAAGAACATCGGCAGCCCGATGATGGCGCCGACGAGCGCCATCGCCCATGGCAGCATCCGGGGCGATGCGTGACCCACGATGGTGTCGACGATCTCGTCGGCCCCACCGGAGTCCGCCAGCAATTTCGCGAACATCGCGCCGAGGGCGATCAGGATGCCGACTCCTGCGGCGGTGTCGCCGAAGCCGGTGGAGAACGACTTGAGCACCTTGACGATGCCCTGTCCGGCCACGATGCCCACGCTCAGCGCACCGAAGATCAGCCCCAGGAACGGGTGCAACTTCACCACGGTGATCAGCACCACGATGACCGCGATTCCCACGCCGAAGGCCAGCACCAGCTGAGGTATCGACGCCACCGGCGCGACCAGCTTGGGGGCGTCGGCGAGGAAGGTCATGGCGGAGGTCATGCTGGAAGTCACCGTTGCTCCTGTCGGGTTAGCGAAACGTATTCGTTCACAATGGAATCGATGTCCTGGTCGACGTCGATGACGACACCGCGTTCGGTGGCCGCAAGCGGCTCGAGGGTTTCGAACTGAGAGGCAAGCAGGGAGGCGGGCATGAAGTGTCCCGGCCTGCTGGCCTGACGCCGCCCGATGACCTCGGGGGTACCGGCCAGGTGGAGGAATTCGACGCTGGGACAGTGGTCGCGTAGCTGGTCGCGGTAGGACTGTTTGAGTGCCGAACAGCTCATGACCCCGCCGCCGGCGTGGTCGGCAAGCCACTCGCCGATGGTGTTCAGCCATGGCCGACGGTCGTCGTCGTTCAGGGCGTGACCCGCGCTCATCTTGGCGATGTTGGCCTCGGGATGGAAGTCGTCTGCGTCTGCGAAGGGCACCCGCAGTCGTTGGGCCAGCGCTGCGCCCACCGTCGACTTCCCCGACCCAGACACGCCCATGACGACGATTGGTGACCCCATGTGACGCACCTCCGAATACCTACCCACTTGTGCTTGTCGTCACACAGTATTGCTCAATAGTCAGATCATTTCAAGCAGATCACCGAAAGATATGTTTTAAACAACGTCAGCAAAGCGTATGACAAGATATATCCGTGGTGTCGTCGCCAAACGTCAGTGCTCTGCACGACAACGTGTTGACCACGCTCGGCGCGCGCATCGCCTCGGGCGAGCTCGCCCCCGGCCACGTGATCACGCTCGAAGGCGTCAGCACCACGCACGGCGTGTCTCGCAGCGTCGCCCGCGAGGTCATCAGAGTCCTCGAGTCGATGGGACTGGTCGCCTCTCGCCGTCGGGTCGGCATCACCATCCAGCCACCAGAGCAATGGAACGTGTTCGACCCCAGGGTAATTCGGTGGCGACTCGAATCCAGCGACCGAGCGGCCCAACTGATGTCACTGTCGGAGCTGCGGCGCGGCTTCGAGCCGGCCGCAGCAGCCTTGGCCGCCCAGCGCGCCGACCCGCACCAATGTCGCATCATGGCCGCCGCCGTATCCGACATGGTCATGCACGGCCGCTCCGGCGATCTGGACGCTTATCTATTGGCCGACAAGGTCTTTCACCAAACCATGCTCGAAGCCAGCGGCAACGAGATGTTCCGGGCACTCAACGGCGTCGTCGCCGAGGTGTTATCCGGCCGCACTCACCACGGGTTGATGCCCGAGAAGCCCAATCCCGCGGCGATCGAGCTACACGACCAAGTGGCCCGGGCCATCCGGATGCGCGACGAAGCCGCTGCCGAACGCGCCATGCGCGCGATCATCGACGAAGCGATGAGCGGCGTCAGGTCGACATCGGAGTGAGTGCTTTACTTCGGAAGTGAGCAGAACCCCCCGCACCGCGCGCCGCCTGTTCGAACGCTTCGAACCCGTACACGCCGTCACCTACTTCACCCCGGAGGCTCGCAGCGCCTTCGAGGCCGTCGGCTTCCGCGGCTTCTGGATGGCCTACTTCGCCGCCCGATCCGCTCCCCTCGGCAACGTTCCCGCACCGTTGGTGACGGCCGTCTTCTACAACTTCGCACCGACCCACGTCGCGCGGGCACTGCCGGACGCCTGGCGGTTCGGCTCCCCCGCCGAGGCGTTGCAGGCCAGGCAGACCTCGGCCGTCGCGGCCCTGAACCGTTGCGGGATAACGGCCGACGACGCCACCGCGACGGCCGCCAGGCTCCTGGAGCAGGCGGCCCGCAATGCGCCGTTGGACGGACGGTCCCTCTTCGCGGCGAATCTGGCGCTGCCGTGGCCGGAGGAGCCGGTGGCCAAGCTGTGGCACGCCGCCACCCTGCTACGCGAACAACGCGGCGACGGCCACGTGGCCCTCCTGGTGGGCGCGGGGATCGGCGGCCGCGAGAGCAACGTGCTGCACTGCGCCGCCGACCGCGTGCCACGCGAGTTCATCGTCCGTAGCCGTCAGTACGACGACGTCGAATGGCAGGCTTGCGTCGAGCGGCTCGTCGAGCGCGGGCTACTCGACGAGAAATCCGAGGCTCTGACCCCCGAGGGAGCCGCACTCAAGCAGCAGCTCGAGGAACAGACCGATCGCCTGGCGCTCGCCGCGTTCGCCGCACTCGACGACGACGACCTCGAGCTGCTGTTTCGCACGCTCACCCCGCTGACCCGAAAGGTGCTGGCGGGCGGTGACATTCCGGTAGCCACCCCCATGGGGTTGAGCCGCGACGACCTGGCCGACGACGAAGCCCACGTGCGCTAGTCGGGGGTCAGCGCGGGGCGTACATGATGAGCCCCACACCCACCAGACACACCAGCGCGCCGGCGACGTCCCAGCGGTCGGGCCGGAACCCGTCGGCCACCATTCCCCACAGCAACGAGCCGGCGATGAACACGCCGCCGTAGGCTGCGAGTACGCGTCCGAAGTGAGCGTCGGGCTGAAACGCCGCGACGAATCCATACGTGCCAAGGGCGAGCACGCCCGCACCCGCCCACCACCAGCCGCGATGCTCGCGGATGCCCTGCCACACCAGCCAGGCCCCGCCGATCTCCAGAATCGCGGCGACGACGAACAGCACGACCGACTTGAGTCCCGTCACGGCTGATTGCGATTCCATTCCAGCCAGCCGACACCGGTCCGGCCGTCCTTCGTGGTCACCATCGCCCACGCCCGGGGAAACCTGCTGACGCGACCGTCGATGGACTTCAGCAGCACCGGCGCATGGCCGCGCACGTCGATGGTTGCGACCAGGTCCCCGGGCGCCACTTCCAAGGTGGTCCCCACGGGTAGGTCGTCCGCGCCGAACTGCTCGGTGGCCGTCACGCTCTGCAACTCGACGAGCGGGGTGCCAGCGCGTTGGAGATAGCCGATGCCCAGCGGACCCATCCCGGGAATCCGCATGTCGACGGCGTGCACGTGCGTGCCGTCATCGAGATGCAGTGCGCTCCAGACCCATTCCATGCTCCACCAATCCCTGGCCGCCCACGAGTGGTCGCGCTGGCCGGGTACGCCGGTGAACGAGTACGACCGGCCGTCGGCGGTGACGGTGCCCGTGACGGTGCACGGGATCTCGTAACGCGTCGATATCCGGTACTGGTACGGCGTGCCCGCGGTGGTCCAGGTCAGGTCCAACTCGACGTCGACGGGACGCCCAGGCCGATCGTGCAGCAGTTCCGCCGGATCGTCGTGGGCCTGGCCCCGCCCGCGTAGCGAGACCCGGTACGTCTGAAGCGGTTCGACGGCGTCGAGCGTCAACTCTGCCTCGGCGGTCCGGACCCGGGTGTGCGACGCCGGCAACGGAGCATCCCAATCCAACACGGCGATGGTGGGCAGGCCGGGCCCACACAGCAACGCGTTGACCCAGGCGTGCCCCTCGTTGGGGATCAATCCGAGCCGGATCCAGCCACCGACGCCCTGCCCCGGGTCGGCGAAGTCGAAGTACCAACTCTCGCTCCAGAGCGGCTCATCGGTACGCGGGTGCTGCCCTTCGTCTTCGGGGCTGGGCTGCAACGGCTCCCGAGCCGAGGGGGTCGGCAGGAGCGCCAACGCATCGGTGTCCAGCACGTGCTGCGCATGGCGTTCCATCATCACCATGAACATATCGTCCCCACGATCGGTGCGCTCCACCAACATTGGCGACACGATGGCCATCAGCACCCCGAAGAAGCTCTGACGTCGCACGCCTTCGCGCACGTCGGCGAGCGTCACGCCGGCCGCTGAGCCCAACGCCGCGTGATACGCGCGCAACAACTCGTCGTAGTGCGCCCGCCGCTGCGCCACCGGCAACGCGCAACCCAGGAAGTAGGCGACGTCGGTGAAGGCCGGCCCCCAGGTCACCGTCTGCCAATCCACGACGGTCAGCGCCCGGTCGGCCCCCTCCTCGCCGAAGAGCATGTTGTCCAACCGGTAGTCACCATGAACCAGGCCGTGCAATAGGCCTGGTTCGGCCTCCTGGGCGGCATAGGCGTCGAAGGCCGCCACGAACGCCTCACACACCGCACGGTGCTCGGGGTCGATCCGGTCTTGGTACCGCTCGAGGAACCCTGCGTACAACGCCGCGATCAAGTCCTGGTTGACCGGCGACTCCCGGTTGAGCCATTCGGCGCCGGCCAACGCCTCATCGCCGAGCACCCGACCGTGCACGTGGCCCAGTTGAGCCAACGCCAACATCGCCTGCTGCGGGGTCGCGCCGCGAAGCTCGTCCCCGACGACGGCGGGGGCGGCATCACCGAGCAGCAGGTCGAAGGCGCCGGTCGCCGGATCGTAGGCAGCGTGGTAGCACGGCGCGATCGGCCCGGCCAGCCCCGGCGCGAGCTCCGTGTAGAACAACACCTCGCGCTGATAGAGCCCCATCACCAGCCCGGTCTGGCGACTGCTGGGGTCCGCGGCGGCGACCTTGAGCACCACCGCCGCCGGCCCGTGCTGACCGTCGGCGTAGCTGAGCGCCACCCGGTAGCACTCGCTCATCTGCCCGGTTCCGATGCGAGCGCAGGAGAATTCGGTAACCGTTCCCGCTCCGATGGCCATGGTCAGCCACTCGGCGGTGAGGTCGGCTGGGCGTTCGACGAGGGCAAGCGTCGTTGAGGAGTTCACTCGTTGAAAGGTAGGCGACGCGGGCCGAGCACCGGGTGCTTTTCGGGGATCCAGTTGACGGGCGTCAAGTGTCGGCGTGGCAGGAGTCCGAGGGTCCCGCGGGTACGTCGAGCGCCGGGTTGCGGTCGAAGAATCCGAACGGCTTCAGCCAGAACGACACCACGTCCACGGGCATCACCGGCCAGTCCTCCGGTCGCGTGATGTGGTGCAGCCCGAACACGTACCAGAGCACGACGTCGGTGTTGTCGATCGACCGATTCGCCTTCGTCCACTGCCCCAGCCCGGTGTCGGCCACCGACTGGTTGACGAACTCCCCCGCTGGCCAGCGCTCGGCGGGATCGTTCGGAGTGACCCACAGCGTGTGTCCGATGACGTTGGCGCGCTTCATGACTGGCGACTCGTCGGCGAACATCGGCGGCAGCGCCCCGGAGGGCACCAGCTTGTAGGCCGGATGCGTGCCGATCCCGTTGACGACGTTGGTGTTGACCACCTTCCACGCGCGCTGCGTGGCGAAATCGACGTCCTGGATGCCCTCTCGTTCGGTGCGCAGCCCTACGTTGCGCACCACGACGGAGAGTCCGTGTGGATTGTCGGGTCCGATCGGCTCGGCGAAGGACTCCGTCATGAACACGGTGTTGTCGGGCCCGTCGACGTCGAGATCGAGCCGAGCCACCAAGAAGTGTTGGTGGAAGGGCGCATACGTGCGCTCATCGACCAGCGTGCCATTGGGATTGGGCTGTCCGGGAGCCAACGGCGTGGTCACCATGATGCCGGTGGCCCTGACCTCGCACTCGATGTTGCCGTCCTGATGCAACCGCCAGTAGACCAGGTATTCGTAGTTGGCCACCGTCACGTGGAACGACAGCGTCAGCCGACGCATGCGACGCACCTCGGCCCCCGCGTCGTGGTCGACGTGCTTCCACAGCACCGCGTTGTCCTCTTCGTGAATGCAGATCGCATTGGTGATGGTGTAGGGCCGGCCCGTGCTGTCGTGCAGCACGGCGTCGAGGTAGCGGATCTCACCAAGACAGTCACACCCGAGTTCGAGCGACTGGGTCATGAACCCCAGCCCCCACTCCCCGATGTCGAACGCCGTGCGGCGGTAGTGGTCGGGCGACGGATCGCGATAGGGCACCACCATCTCCGCGAACGAGAGCCGGTGTGCCACCGAAC
>JAHFVB010000454.1:0-732 GCA_023264755.1 Mycobacterium sp.
CTCTTCTCGTCGGGTTGCAGCCGCATTCGGTCGATCATTCCCAGTGGAATCGTGGGGAAGGACTCCCAGGTCTTGGCATTGGCCTCCCACTCTTGGGTGGAACGCGAACCGAACGCGTACAGCAGCTCCTCGAAGCCCGCCACGAAGTCCCGGGCCGCCGGATCCTGCGACGACCGCAGCCGCGTTTCGAGACTGGCCACCCCCGAGTCGAATTCGGCGCTCAGCGTGGGTGAGTCCTTGACGAGTCGACTGAGCCGCCACATGGCGGGATTCGGCGCGGCCGAGGCGATGTTGCCCAGCCCGCTCGTCAAGGTCAAGGCCAGACTCGGATCGCCGAGGGGGGCCAAGGCCTGATCGAGCGCACCCGCGACGACGGAGCCTTCGTAGACGAGTCGCAGGTGAGTCCGCAGCACGATCGGTCCGTAGTACTCGCGCAGCACCGTTCGCTGCCGGTTCACGAGTGCCTCGGGGCTCAGGCCCGTCAAGTCGGGGCGTTCGACACGCAGCCGCGCCGCAAGCAGTCGATGCTCTTCCAGGTCCGGTCGATCGGGTTGCGACATCACCCGTGCGATCGTGGCCAGGATTCGTTCGGTGAATTCGGGCCGGGCGTCGTCAGGGTGGGCCACGTACGCCGGTGCCTTGACGTCGCCGAGATACGTTCGGTCCATCAGCTCGGGGGTGGCGCCCGGCATCCGGGCGCCGAAGGTTCGCGAGTGCGATCAGTTCAAATAA
>JAHFVB010000454.1:742-4423 GCA_023264755.1 Mycobacterium sp.
ATAAACGTAGCCGTGGACCAGACCTTGGATGTCGAGCTCGCCCGGCCGAAACTCATCGAGGTCGAAGGCTCCGAACTCGACGAGTGCACCCTTCCACTGATCTTCGTTGGGCGGTCCGCCGATCATCGTCCAGAACAGTGGCGTCGCCACCGCGCCGGATACCTCGCCAACGTTGGCCCGGGTATAGACCGGCCACCGGGTGCTCAGCTCGTTGTCGACGACCCAGGGCTTCGTGACGTCCACGGAACTTCCTCCTTGTTGACTCACCGCACGGTGCCCGTGAGATCGAGGCCTTCGGTCGTGTGTCCGACGCCCTCGGCAGGGTCGTCCAACGAGGCCAGTAGCCGGCTGTACATCTTGCCGTTCTCGCCGCGAGGCAACGCCGCGACGGAATGGACCTCACGGGGACACTTGTAGTGCGCCAGTCGGTCCCGGCAGAACCCGATGACGTCGGCGGCCAAGGCGCGTTCGTCCACGGCTTCTACTCGCGGCACCACGTAGGCCACGACGAGCTCGCCGTACTCGGGATGCGGGCGTCCCACGACGGCCACGTCTAGGACGGCGGGATGCACGGCCAGGACGCGCTCGACCTCGAGTGGATGAACGTTGACGCCGCCACTGACGATGAGCTGGTTGGCGCGTCCCACGAGATACAGGTACCCGTCCGCGTCGAGGTGCCCCAGATCCCCCACCGTCCGCCAGGCCGCTCCATCCGCCGAGTGCTGCGTTCCACCCTCGAACCAGACGATGCCGTCGCGTCCCACCGGCAGGGGGCTGCCGTCACCGTCGGTGATGTGAATGCAACCCCGGACCGCGCGGCCGACCGAGCCCCGATGCCTCGCCACTTCCTCGGGTCCGATGTGGGTGTTGCCGTAACCCTCTGAGGCTCCGTACAACTCGTGCAGTACCGGACCCCACCACGACAGCACGCGGTCCTTGAGCTCGGGCGGACACGGGGCCGCTCCGGTGATCGCCACCCGAAGTGCCGAGAGGTCGGCCCGCGCCTTCTCGCTCTCCCCCAGCGCATCCATCCTGATCAGCATCGTCGGGACGAACTGCGCATGGGTGACGCCGTACCGCTGCATGGCATCCAGCGCGGTCGCGGCATCGAAGCGTTCCATGCACACCACCGTGCCGCCGAGTTGGGTGACCGCGAAGACGAACCGGAACGGAGCGGTGTGGTAGTTGGGAGCCGGCGAGAGATACGTCGAATTGCGGTCCAGACCGAAGAGCTCGGTGTACTCACCCAGGTGCGGCGCAGCCGACCGTGGGTGAACTACCGAGGGCCGGTGTCGGATCGCCTTGGGGGTTCCGGTGGTTCCCGAGCTGAACATGACTCTGCCGCCGAGGATTTCGTCGTCGATCCGCTCATCGACAGCAGCCAGTGCCAGCTCGTACCCACTCTCGTGCCCACCTTGGAAACGACCGTCGAAGCACCACAGCATCAGCCCATTCGACAGTGTCTTTGCGGCCCGCTCGACCGCAGCCCGGCAGGCCGGTGAGACCACCGCGGCCTTGGCGTCGCAGGCCTTGAGCATTTCGCCGAGTTCGGCGCTACCGAGGTGGAAGTTCAGTGGAGCGAGATCGAACCCGGCGCGGGCGGCCGCCCACACGACCTCGGCCCACTCCAGCCGATTCTCACTGACCACCGCGACGGTGTCGCCGGCCCGAAGCCCGGAGTCGCGCATCAGGACGGCTAGGGCGCTCGACCGGCGATCCAGCTCCGCAAAGCTCATCCGCCGACCAGATTCGGCCATGATCATCGCCGGTTTGTCCGGCTGAGTCAGCGCGTAGTCGGCTGGATAACCCATCAGAACTCACCGCTGCGCTGGAGCGCGACAGGTGCTGCCAGCGGACCCCTTGGTACCTCGCCAGCGTTGCTCACCCTTTTCAAGACCACCACTGAGGCCTCCTCGGGCATCGACGCATCAGTCGGATCTATGTTGACGCTCAATAGTTTGTCATGCGACTATTTTGTCGCACAAGTCAACGCCGGAACGTTCTAGCAGGAGACACCGTGGACGACCAGCTCGAACGCAGAATCCGGCGGCTCGAGGCCATCGAGGAGATTCGACAGCTGAAGGCCCGGTACTTCCGCTGTGTCGATCTTCGACTCTGGGCCGAGTTCGCCCAGCTGTTCACCGACGACTTGGAGGTGGACTTCGCCGAGTCGACCAGTAAGCCAAGGGGCAAGAGCGAGTTCCTGGCCAGTGTGGCAAAACATTTCACCACGGGCTATTCGGTGCACCATGGCCACGTCGCGGAGATCGACATCGTGGACGACGACAACGCCACCGCGATCTGGCCGATGTACGACCGGGTGGAATCCCCACCCGACAGCGGCTACGACTCCCACGAGGGCTGGGGGCACTACACCGAAACCTATCGCCGGTGCGAAGACGGACGTTGGCGCATCTGCCGCAGTCGCCTGAGCCGCATCCAGCGCGACGTCCTGCCCAAGCGTGCGGAGCCGGCACGGGCATGACCCACATCGGGCTCACGCTTCCCCAACTCGGTCCCGTCGTGTCGGCCACCTTGCTCCGCGACTTCGTCCAGCAGGCCGAGGAAATGCGCTTCGACACCCTGTGGGTACAAGACCACTTCCTGTACGCGCTGGATCAGAGCGGCGAATACGGCGGAAGCGCCGCTACCCAGCCCGAGCTCTACCGGAGCGTTTGGGCACCGACCGAACTCCTTGCCGCAGTGGCGACCTGGACCGACACGATGGCCCTAGGTACCAGCGTTCTGGTCGGGGGCAATCACTGGCCCGCACAGCTGGCCAATCGGCTGGCCACCGTGGACCAGCTCAGCGGCGGACGCTTGAGCGTCGTCGGGCTGAGCGTCGGGTGGTCCGCCGAGGAACACCGCGCCGTGGGGGTGGATCCACGCACGCGCGGCAAACGGCTCGATGACTTCGTACCGGCGCTGCGGGCCTGCTGGGGCGGTGATCCCGTCGAGTATCACGGTCCGTTCTTCGACATCGGCCCAGCTGCGATGAACCCGAAGCCAATCGGAAGACCTCGCTTGATGTCGGGTATGTACTCCGGGCCCGGCCTGCGGCGCACCGCCCGCGACTTCGACCTGTGGAATCCCGGATCGATGCCCGTCCATGCCGTGGTCGGGATGCTCGACGACATGAATGCCACTCGGCCCAAGGACAGGCCGCCACTGGGCGCGATCTACCGAATCGCCCAAGAATCGACCGCCGGCAAGCGGCTGAGCGTCGCCGAGTTGGTCACCCGCGTCGAAGAATGTGTGGCGGCCGAACTCGAGGGCGTCATCGTCGAGACCAACTTCTGCTCGGAGATCGACTCTGCGCAGGCGTGGCTGGCGGTGCTGTCGGAGCTCGCCCCACTCATCGCCGCCACGCACGGCAAGGCCGCGGCCACGCGCGTCATCCCCGGGGCACTCAGCTCGTGACGACCAGCTCGACGGATCGAATCACGCTGGAAGTCAACGGTATTACGCACGTCACCGACGACGTCATCGAGGTAGCCTTCGGGCATCCTACTGGCGCAGCCTTGCCGGGGTGGGAGCCGGGGGCGCACGTCGAACTGCAGCTGCCGTCGGGCTTGACCCGGCAGTACTCGCTGCGTGGCGATCCAGGTGACACGTCGACGTACACGATCGCGGTGCTGCACGAGCCGGCCGGCAGGGGTGGGTCCCGCGAACTTCACGAGA